>WQXD01000128.1 GCA_009785015.1 Oscillospiraceae bacterium
AATAATTCAAAAAAATCCAATGAAATCTCCATTAGGTTCCCATGAAGAATAACGGTTCGCCGTATTTTTCAACGCCGTACTTCGCTATCAATTCCGAAGCGCGGGACGACAGCAGCCAATCCATGAAATCTTTTGCGTCTTTCGTTTTTATGTTTTTGCCCTCTTTTTCGGTGACAAGGATAATTGAATATACGTTTTTGAGCTCCGAACCCTGATTGACAACCACTTCGAGGTCGAGTTTATCTTTCATTGAAAGGAATGTTGAGAGGTCGGTGAGCGTATAGCCCTGCATTTCGGAAGTCATCACAAGCGTGTCGCCCATGCCTTTGCCCACTTCGACATAATTGTCCCTGTCTGCCGCAGGGTCTGTGTCCGCGAGTTTCCAGAGGGATTTTTCTTTGGTATGCGTGCCGGATTCGTCGCCGCGCGATAAGAATTTATTGCCGGTGCCAAGTATCATTTTCATCGCCGAAGCTACATCGGAAGCGGTTTTTATTCCGGCGGGGTCAGACAGCGGACCGACGATAACAAAGAAATTGTGCATAAATTCCGTCCGGTCGCTGCCGGAACCGTTTTCCACAAATTCTTTTTCGGCGGCGGGACTGTGCGCAATTACCGCGTCGGCGTCGCCTGCGGCTGCTGTGGCAAGCGCCTGACCGCTTCCCTGCGCCAGTATATCGAGGGTTATTCCGGTGTCTTCTCTAAGATACGGGGCAAGATAATCGAGCAGACCCGAATCGTTTACGCTTGTCGTGGTGGAAAGCGTTATTGAACGCGCTTCTTTTGGTTTATCACAGCCCGCTATTGTTGCGGCAATGAATACGAAGATAAATGTAATCGCCAATAATCCGGTTTTCATTTTCATAAATTTTTCGCTCCTTATTTACAATAAAATATATTTTAAAGGTTTTACACGGCAAAACCAATATAAAACAGTATATATCATTTTTCGGTGTATGTCAAGCAAAAACAATAATTTTACTATTTTTTTACTATTTTTTTGTAATTATATTGATTATTTTTATTTCAGCTCAGACCGTTGCTTTTTTTGTATTTTTGTGTTATACTCATATTTATGAAATTTAACGCAGGAGTATTGTTTTGAAGGTTTTAATTGAATTGTTTTGGGTGTTTTTCAAGGCGGGCACATTCACATTCGCGGGCGGGCTCGCCATGCTGCCCGTCATCCAAAAAGACGTCGTCGAAAAATACCGCTTTATGCCCGAAGAAGATTTTTTGGAATACGCCACGCTTGCTCAGACGCTTCCGGGTATCATCGCGTTGAATTGCGCGGTATTCGTCGGCAGGCGGACGGCGGGCACGCTCGGTATGCTGGTCGCCGGATTCGGCGCGGTATTTTCGGCGTTTGTACTGATGATCGCCGCCACGGTGCTTTTGCAGTTTATTCCGCAGCAGGGGGCGGTTATCGGGGCGCTCCAGGCCATACGCGCGGCTTCGGCGGCCTTGATTCTTTCCGCGGCTTTTTCAATCGGGCGGCACAATCTGAAAAGCGCCTTTGCCGTCGTCGTCATGCTTGTCACGTTTGCGCTTGTGCTGTTTATGCAGCTTGGCGCCGTGGTCATCATAATCGCGGCGGGATTTGCCGGATATTTTTACCAAAAAATCCGGAACCGGATTAAAAGCAGGGGAGGGCAGAATAAAAAATGATCATATGGAATTGCCTTGAATTGTTTCTTTCTTTTTTCAAAATCGGCATTGCGGGGTTCGGCGGCGGATATGCCATGATGTCGATGATACTCGCCGAATCCAAAAATTTCGGAATCACCCTCGAGCAGTTCGCCGACCTGAACGCGCTCGATATGATCGTACCCGGTCCGATTGCGATCAATTCGGCGACATATGTGGGTTATCTGTATTCCGGGTTTTGGGGCGCGCTCGCTGCGACACTCGGCGTAATGCTGCCCTCGTTTATAATTGTCACCGTCGTTATGATTTTTATCACGCGTTTTAGGGAGAACCGTTTCATAAGCGCTTTTTTGAGCGGAGTAAAAGCCGCGGCTGTCGGGCTCGTCGCGGCGGCGTCGCTGACGATCGCCTCGGGCGTGCTGCTCAATCAGGGCGCGGAAACGGCGGATATTTTTACGGATCCCCTCAAAGCGGTTTCGTTTTTTTTGACGGGCGTATTTGTCGTCACCGCTGTGGCAAATATAAGATTCAAAATAAATCCGATTCTTCTGACTGTGCTTGCCGGTTTCGCCGGGGCGGTTTTTCTGAGATGACTTTGTTTATCTTTTGTCAAAATCATTTGTCGCTTTCGGCGATCACAGCTAAAACAGTCGCCAAAGCGTCCTTTCCGGAACGGTTGTATATGTGGGGAGTAATTCCGAATTCCTCCAGGGAACGCCCTTGCAGATCCGTCACATAACCATAATCGTAGCGGATAATGACCCCTGTATTGGGCAAACCAATAAATGCCGCCGTGTAACCTCCGAAACTGCCGAAAGTGGGCTGGCCCACCAGAGTCGCAAATCCCGACTCTTTGGCCAGCGCCGCGGAAATTTCCGCGGCGGAATACGCCCCGCCGTCTATCAGAATCCAAATCTTCCCCTCGAAGTCCCATCGGTTCGCCGCCGGATTAACGGTGAGCTCGCGTTTAAATCCGTAACGAAGAGAGGCGAAATCGTCGGCGTTGGCTTCTGTGAGATATGGCAGTATTTCGCCTGCGGGAAAGCGGGATGCGTCCGCGTGAAGCAGCAATCCGTTGTCGAGCTGCCATTGCAGATCTCGGCGGTAAATATCGTCAAACATCAAACAATGATCGCCGCCTTTGAAAAACACGTAATAAAAAAGGCTGGCGGGCATGTCAATCAGAGGCGCCACGATATGACGCAAAAAATTTTCGGCGGAACCGCCCTGGTTGCCCCTCAAGTCGATGATCAGATGGTCAAACCCCCCGATTGTTTTGCCGAAGGCGGCAATCAGCTCGCCGTCATAGGCATAATTGGCGGTGTTCATGCTGCGCATGCGTATATATGCGACCGAACCCGGCACAATTATGTCGAAAGTCACATTGTTTGGCACGGGCGTTTTTAAAGTTGATTGGATATATTTGTCCAAATCCACATTTTCAAGGGGATTTCCGTAGTAGCGGACCGCGGCGGGAGAAGTGAACATTCCGTCCAATTTGCCGGAATAAAGATTGGGGTACCACGGAATGTTATAGCCGGAATCCAATTTTATCAGCGCCAATTGAACGTCATAGCGGCTGCTTTTTGCCCACAGCCCTATCAGATGCCCCATGGTCCGCATGGGAGTTACGATATATGTGGATATAATCCCGGAAAATTCGCTTAATATTTGCGTTTCGGTTTTCGAGGTATCCAAGGCTTCAACGGCGGCGCGGGCGATATCGGCCTGCCTGCGCAAATCGATTTTGAATTTTCTCAGGGCCGTACCGTAGAATGGATAACTTTCCTCAAGGGTGCAGACAAGATAATCAAAATCCTCAAGCAAGCTTTCCTTGCTCAGTGCGGCGGGTTTGCGGGGGAGTTTGAAAAGCGGAATTTTTGCCGGTTCGGTTGTTTCGATTACTTCGGTTGTTTCGGTTATTTTATCCGTGACGGCTTCAACGGTAAACGCTTCGGCTTCGGTTTCGGATGTTTCGGTTATTTCGGTTATAATATTTGCCGTTTCCGTTTCCGTTTCAACCGGTTCGTAAAACTCCGGGGAGGCGGTTGCGTTTTTGGTTTCCGTTATGATTTCGACAGGGTTGGACGGCGTATCGCATGATATGATCAGCAGCAGTATCAAAAGCAAAAGCAATTTCGATTTTTTCATAATCTCACCCTTTTTTTATATCAAATCTGTATATGGCGACAAATATGGAAAAAAGGCAAAAAATTTCGGTAAATATGCCCGCAACCGAAAAAACAAGTATATTGTATACAAGCCATAACGCCGAGGCCGCCAAACTGAACAAGCGTATATTGCGCAGATTTCTCAAACCGAAAACAAAAGTCGAGACACACATCCCGCAAACCGGAAACGCCGAAAACCCGTTTTCCCAAGTCAGTATGCCGACAAGTATAAACGCGGCGGAAAATGAAACCGTCAAAATCCGCTGACGCTTCTTTTCGTGCCTGTATCCGAAAATCAAATCGCGCGGAATTTCCAAAAGGTTCATGCCCATTCCCGTCAATTTGCCCAAAAATATGTAATGCAGCGCCCAAACCGCGCCCGCGAAAGCCTGAATCCACAGAATTTTTTTTTTGTCATTGTGCTGATATGAAAAAAACATCAATACTATGCCGACCAAGCCGATTATTTGCGCTATGTAAAAATTCATGCTGTCAAACGGCAAACAAAATTTCGTCGATCCATTTTACCGCCATATCGATCCAGCGCGCCACATAAGGCATGAGCATGGAATCTTTTGGGGCGACTTCTTCGCTGGCGAGCGACAATCCGTGTTCCCCATGCGGGAATACGTGAAGCTCAAAGGGTATTTTATTGGCTGCCAGCGATTCGCACATATAAAGCGCGTTTTCCACGGGTACGACGCTGTCGTCGGCGGTGTGCCATATAAAGGCGGGGCAGGTGTTTGAATCGACTTGTTTTTCAATCGAAAATATGTCCAGCTCTTCCAGGGTCGGATTTTTGTTGCTCAAAAATCCGTTGATGCGCCCTTTGTGGATTTTTTCGGATATTACCGCATAGGCCAAAATCATGCCGTCGGGCCTCACATAAGAATTTTCACAGCCCAAAGCGGCGGAAACGACATCGAGCTTCCACAAAGTGCCCAGGCTCGCGGCCAAATGCCCTCCCGCCGAAAAACCGCATACGACTATTTTGTCTTTGTCGATATTCCAATTTTCGGCATGGTCGCGTATATATTGCATCGCCCTGGCGGCGTCGAGCAGCGGGGCATATTTGACCGCTTCCTCTTTTACGGAATATCTCAGCACAAACGCGTTCATTCCCGCGGCGTAAAATGCCATTGCGACGGGTTCGGCTTCGCGGTCGCTTGTCATCTGATATCCGCCGCCCGGCAAAACAAGCACCGCTTTTTTCTTAAAATTGCGGAATTCCGGCGATTTTTCGGATATATAAGCGGTAAGGGTTATATGGGGTTTTTCCGGATACAGTGAAATTTTTTCGTAAATCATAGTTTTCTCCTAAAATGTTTTATTTAAATAACTATCGTCGCCCGGCTTGCGCCTCCGTTTTTTGTGACGACGATTTTTCGTTCTATTTTTTCGTCCAATCCCGCCACGTGCGAAATAATGCCGATGAGGCGGTTTGCCTGAGATATGTTTGTCAAAGCCTGTATCGACTGCGACAGTTTTGTTTCGTCCAAGGAATCAAACCCTTCGTCTACAAACATCGAATCGAGACGGATACCTCCGGCGTTGCTTTGAATTTCGTCGGATAATCCGAGCGCCAGCGAAAGTGAGGCGATAAAAGATTCTCCGCCCGAAAGGGTTTTTACATCGCGCTCCGAGCCGTTATGATGGTCGACTATATTCAAATCCAATCCGCTCTTGCTTTTAAGCGCGTTGGAATCGCGCCTTTTCAATTCAAATTGCATTCCGGACATTTGCAAAAGGCGCAGGTTCGCGCGGGCGATTATCCTGTCAAAATATGCGATTTGAATATATGTTTCGAGGTTTATTTTTTCTTTGCCGCTCATATCCCCGTTGGCCGTATCGGACAGGGCTTTCATCCATTTGTAACGCGTTTGACTTTCGGACAATTTTTTCAGCGTTTTTTCGATATTTGCCAAAGCTGTCTTATTCGCCGAAACGCGCGCGTCAATTTTGCGGTTTTTTCCGTTCAGTTCTTTTTGTAAATTTTCCGCTGCTTCCTTTTCTTTTTGCAAGATATCCAAATCAAGCGGTTCGGATCCGGAAAGCGCCGCTTTCAATGTTTCGATTTGTTTGAGCGTGCCTTCAAAAGCGGATTTGATCGCGTCAAAGCCGGTCTGCGCCGCGGCCAATGTGTTTTCATGGGCCGTTTGTTTTGCACTTAGGGCAAACAGCTCTTCTTTTGCCGCCGCTTCGCTTTTGAAACTCAATTCGGAAGCCTGCTTTTCCAGATTTTCGGTATCGGCGGCGATAGTAGCATTCAATGAAACGACAAATTCCCGGATTTTTGTCAAATTGTCAGTTGAAGCAAAGAGATTTTGCTCTGCTTGGGGAATGCGGCTTTCGAGCATTTCTTTTCGGGCGAGTTTTTGCTTTTGTTTTTCCAACTGTTCGCCGGTGTTTCCGATTTCAGCTGAAATTTCCGTCAATTTTTCGTACAGCGCGGCGGGTATTTCTTCAAATTTTATTTCGCCCAAAAGCGCGGCCGCCAAAGATTCGATTTCATTTTTCTTTGCTTCGATCCGGCCTTTGAAATTGTTTGCCGTTTCACTCGCCGTTTTGGTTTCTGCTTCGGCGATTTTGGCTTTTTCTTCCGCTTTTTCCAAATCATTTTTGGAAGGGGCATGAGCGGAAAGCACGGCCGGGCACGGGTGCTCAGCCGATCCGCAGACGGGGCAGGGTTCATTTTCCCTGAGTTCGGAAGCAAGCAAGCCGGCTTGTTCGTCGAGATAAGCTTTGCGAAGCGATTCATACCGCGTTCTCGATGCCTGCGACGTTTCGGATTTGTTTTTGTAATCTTCCTTGGCTTTTTTGTACAATACCGCAAATCCATTGTATTCGCCGGCCGACGTTTTCAATGATTGAAGCTCCGTTATACGCGCCGTCAAAACCGTCTTTTTACTGTGTAAGCTCTCGATTTCGGCTTCGGCGCCGCCCAATGACCGAAGTTCATTTTTTGCCGCTTCGAGGGCGGTTTTATCGGCGTTTTGCTTTTTTTCCAATGCATCGGATTTTTCTTTTTCGAAATCGCGCTTTTTGACATTGGACATTATAGTTTCGCTCAATATCTGCAGCTGCCGGTATTTCGGCAATGTTCCGCCGATTTCTATACTGCGCTTTTTTTGGGCTTCGTATTCGGGCTGTTTCTCTTTTTCCTTTTTTAGATTGGCTTGCGCTTCATCGAATGCGGTCTGCTGCTCAAAAGAGCGCTTTTTTGCCTCAGCGAGTAAATCGCGCGATTTTTTATCGTTTTGGGCCGTGCCTGTCTTTTGATTTATTTCACCGAGATTTTTTACAACTTCATCCAGCCGTTTCGCGTTTTTTTCGAACAGAAGGCAATCGGCGTCTATGATTTTTGAAATCCACTCTATGGTTTCATCCGCTGACAACAAGCCGTTTTTGACATCCGAAAGTTTCACGGCGTCATCTGTTTCAAATTCGTCCAAACGGATGCTGCCAAGCCAAAATTCATAGTCCCGCTGCTGTTCCTTTGAATCGGCAAGAAGTTTGCCTGCGTCGGCTTTTATTGTATCCTGAAGCTTTTTGTATCTGTCAGTATAAAAAATCTTTCGGAATATCTCCGTTCTGTCCTCGGTTTTGGAATGGAGCACTTTTCTGAAATCGCCCTGGGCGATCATGGCTATCTGCACGAATTGCTCCCTGGTGATCTCGAGTATTTTCACTATTTCCGCGTTTACATCCCCGGTTTTTGAAACGATGCGGCCGTCGGGCAAATGCAGTTCCGCTTCGGCTTTTTCGACCGTGAAACCGCCGCCTTTTTGTTTCGGCCGTTCATATTCCGGATTCCGTTTCACTTTGTATATTTTGCCGTGGTACAGAAAAGTAAATTCGACATAGGTTTCCGCCTCCGGCGAAGCGTATTTGCTTCTGAGCATACCCGGGTCTTTATGGTCGCCGCTGGTTTTTCCGTAAAGGGCAAAAGTGACCGCGTCAAAAATCGTCGTTTTGCCCGCTCCGGTGTCTCCGGTTATGAGGTAAAGGCCCTCCGGCCCGAAATCACCAAAAGGCAGCTCGCATTTGCCGGCGTAACAGCCGAATGCGGAAATTACAAGCCTCAAAGGTCTCATTTATCCGCCTCCTCCCATATTTGCGCGAACAAACCGCGCACATAGTTTTGCTGGCATTCGTCCATCGGCCCGCCGTTCTGGGCGATAAACAGTTCGCCGAATAAATCAATCGGTTTTTTGCCGTCCGGATTGGATGCCTTTTCAAAAACCGAGTCGGTTTGGGTGCGTTTGTTGTCGTATCTGAAACTGATAATATTTTTATACACATTCCTCAGTTTTGCCAGCGCGTCGATTTCATCGTACTCATCCGTCAATACGATATGAAAATAGTCGTTTTCGGTATCGACGCCTTCGTAAAAACCGCGGTACATGAGCTTGTCATAATTTCCGCGGATTTCCCGCATTTCATGAAGCGGTAAAAGTAAAAGCTGCGATATCTGCAGTTCGCCTTTGTTTTTCATTTCTACGACGGTCACGGATTTTTGCTGGTCTATTTCGGAAAGCGAATATTTTAAGGGCGTCCCGCAGTAACGCATCGTCTCTCTTTTTATATTCTGCGGCCGGTGGATATGACCCAGGGCTACATAGTCAAATTCGTTAAACAGAGAGCCGTCGATATTGTCCGAACCGCCGACGGATAATTCTTCGGATCCTTCGCTTGGCTTGGCCCCCGTCACAAACTGATGCGCGATTAATAGATTCCGCTCTTTGGCGTTCAGTTCGATATTGCCGAGCGCGGCGCATACGGCGCTTGAATATGTGTCGATTGTCATTTCGGGGAAATACCCCCGCACGAGCGAAGGCTTTAAATAGGGAGCCATCCAGATATTTATGACGCCGAATTCATCGTTTAGCGTTATCGGTTTGATTTGGCCGTCATATGACTGTACGATATGCACATCGCTGTGTCTTAACAGATCGGCCCCGAAGGCGACGCGTTCCGCGCTGTCGTGATTTCCCGAAATCATAAAAACGGCTATGTTCACTTCGTTGAGCCGTACCAAAAAATTGTCCAACAGCAAAACCGCTTCTATCGAGGGCATCGATTTGTCATACACGTCTCCCGCTATCAAAACGGCGTCGGGTTTGTTTTCTTTTGCAAGGGCGACGATCTTATCCAATATATCGGATTGATTTTCTATCATCGAAAATTCGTTGACGCGTTTTCCGAGATGCAAATCGGATATGTGAAAAAATTTCATGATTTTTTGCCTCTTTAATTATCCTTCCGTCAGTTTTTGGACAATTTCCAATAAAACCGTTTTGTCGTTCTCCGCTTTTTCCTCTATCACCATATCAACAAGCTTTTTTAATATTTCACCGATTTTGGTTCCCTCCGGTACTCCGGCATCAATCAGATCCCTGCCGTTCACGGCCAAATGGCCAAGGGAGAAGCACTGTCCCTGTTCGATGATTTCCTTGAGCGATTTGCGCGATTCGTTTAAAGCATTTAATTTTTGTTTTCCAAGGTCCGCCGTTTCGGCCATGATTTTCGCTTTTTTTATTTCGATCAGCTGCCTGAAATTTTCCTCGCCTATTTCATAGAGCCGGCGTTTTATATATTTTCTGCAACTTATCATTTCTAAATCGCGGTATACAATGAGCTGCGTCACCGTTTTTGTCGTGTCATTGTCATATTTGAACCTTTTGAGGATTTTTTTCGCCGTTTCCGCCCCGAAACCGCCTAAGAGCACC
>WQXD01000129.1 GCA_009785015.1 Oscillospiraceae bacterium
ACCGTTTCATTTTCCACGACTTCAAGCGCCTGTACGCCGTCAGCCGCTTCATAAACGGTATAATTTTCTTCTTTTAAGTATCTTGTAATCATTCTTCGGATTTTCGGTTCGTCGTCCGCGACCAAAATGGATTTTGACATAATTTCACCTTGCTTTCAGGTTGGCAACAGACGGAAACGATGTGTTTCCGCCTGTTGTTTCCTGCATTTACCTTTGAAAAATTGTCCGTAGACTATCGGATTTTGCTTCCGCGCCCGCCGGGAGCGGCAGGATTTCCGTTTTCGTCAAGCGCGATTTCGCTTTTCTTGCTCTGCTTTTCGGCAGTCAGCGCCGCGTCCTCCTGCTCGTCAATGCAGCCGTTTCCTGCTGCTTTCGGGTCATTGATGTTTTCATTCACTTTAACTTCTTTATATGCCCGTATAGCGTCGCGGATTTCGTCGCCGGTAGTCATTCCTGCGGTATCAATGCCCAAGTCGGCGGCGATTTCGAGGGGTTCTTTTGTCTGAATCCGGCTTCCGCGTCCGCCGGGAGCGGCAGGGTTTCCGTTTTCGTCAAGCGCGATTTCGTCTTTCTTGTTCTGCTTTTCGGCGGTCAGAGCCGCATCCTCCTGCTCGTCGATTTCGCCGTTGCCTTTGGTGTTTGTGCTTGCGGCTAACGCCGCCATTGTGCCGCCCGTCAGGCATACTGCCAATAAGAGGGCTACGGCGATAACCGTGATTTTCCTGTTTTTGAACATAGCGTTTCCTCCTTTCCAAATTGATTTGTCAGGCCCGACGCTATTATATTACCTGTCCGATATTTCCAAAATGTTTCCAAATTCAGCTAATCCTCTTTTTTTTCGATTATAAAGCAATCAATATCAGTACACGGCGAATCCTTAGTATCTCTCAACAATTTTATTGAGTTCATGTGTTGTTTAAATTGAACTGTCGTGACACGGCTTGAATTTTTCATGGGAGAATGAGCAGGGAAATCCAACTGTTCAATAAATTCATCGTTGATATAGAGGCTTTTGTATTGAGTATCATTTGCAGCGTTATGATATAATATAGTCAGGGTATAAGAGCCGGCAGAATAAATATATACGCCCACCTGCACAAAATCACCGCTTTTGTCAAGCCGTACTTTTTTGCCGCCTGAACTTAAAACGTCATCAATTATCTCAGCTTTTCCGCCTAAAGTACCGCCCTCAACCTCGCATACCACCCTGCCGTGTTTTGTGCCGGAGGGTTCACGCACAGGCGTACCCGTTTCAACAGGCTCTCCGAAATTCGGGTTGCCGTCGCTGTTCCATGTGAATTTCTGCGCCCTTATATTACAAATCAACGCACCGGCTGAAATATCGTTGGTATTATATACTTTGGCGTGATAAACAATCCAATCTTCGGCATAATCAAGCGAAGTAGTAAAACAAGCGCGGCTTGCTCCACATACTGAATTTGTGCCTTTGAAAACAGGTTCTGAATGTTTATCCCACGACGAGCGCAATAGCGGATCGCCTCCGTTGTATGTGAGCATACCAAGACAGCACCCTGCATCGTAAACCGCAGAAGCCGAATATATTATCATTATTTTTCCGTCTTTGTATAGGGCTTGCGGGCTTTCAACAATATCAAGGGACTGTTTTTCCCAATCATATTCAGGGGTATTTATGATGCCGAATGTACCGGAATCAAGCGTCCACGGATTAATCATTTCAGTAATTGCGATACATTTGCCTGTATCTGTCCGGCAAGCGGATAAAAAATATCTTTTTTCGTCAATCGTTATAATACTTGCGTCACTATTAGAATTTGGAATAGAAAGTTCAGCCATGTGATTATATGGTGCGTTTAACGGGTCGTTAGGGTCTGTACCGCCTTGTATAACGTGACACTTGTTATCCGCGGAGAAATATATATGCCACTTTCCGTCTAAATAATAAATCTCAGGAGCTTGTATATCGTCAGCCGCTTTAAATACGGTAACGGGCGTTGTGTTAAATAAATCCTGCAAATGATTGGCTTTATATACAACGATACTTTTTCGCCCGTCACCGCCATACGTGCAGGTACCGTAGTACCAGCCGTTTATAAATATTACATACGGGTCGGCGCTTGCGCCGTTGCCGCTTATAGCGTTACAAAATTCGTCCGGTCTCATTTTTCTCTCTTTAGGCTTTTTCTTGAAAATATCTTCCATTTTTAGTATATTTTTTATTTCATTTCCATGCAAATAATCAATGAGCGCGGAATTATCCATTTCATGCTTCATATCGGGCGAAATCGCGAGCTGTACTTTATTCGCCGCGCCCAATATCCCGTAAAATCTTTTCACCCCGTTATATGCGGGAATTGCCGTTTCGTTGAACGACGCTGAACAGTTTTCGGGCGACGGCACATCGAGTTCGCCGTAGTGCGCGCACAGCGAGCGCGGCGCGATGCATGAAGCTATCTCCTGCCTGTCCATATACTTTAATATATGAGGCACGCAATGCGCCGGAGCGTTGTAGCACCGCTCGAAAATCGGCGACATAGAGCCCAATGTTCCGCTTGCGAATGTTTTATCGGCACGCTCGTCAAGCGCGGATAGAATCAATGCCAAATCGCCGCCGTAAGATATTCCCGCGACAGAATAGCTTTGCTGCTCAGTATATTCGCAGATATATGACGCCCACGCATACAAATCCTGAATCGTATCGCCGATCAACGTATAGCCTTTTTGAAAAGCGTCCGTCACAAGAGTATACGCCATCAATTCGCCCCAGTTGTAATATATCAGCCTGCCGCCGTCAACATGGGCCGACAAATTGACAAGGTCGCCGAACCCCCGTATTTCGGGCACTAAAACGACAAACCCCGCTTTGCACAGTTCAACGCCGAAAGCGTGGTGATAATCGTCATGTATGCCGAGAACGCCTTTGACATATCCGTGACCCTGTATTGCTATTACAGGTATTTCCGATTTTACCACTTCAGGAATAAGCAGGTACGCGGGTATCGACAGGCTTTCATCGACATGCATTATCAGCGAATGAACCGTGCCGAAATCCATTGCGGTCGTATGATGCGTTTCGACGGTTCTTTCGGCGAAATCGAAATCGCCGGCAATCAGCTCTTTCAGTTTTTCCCTGCATTTTGCCTGCCACTCCGAAGGGTTGTCCGATTTTTTATACCCGTATAATTTTTCAGGCGTTTTATACGAATATTTTAAGACTAAATCTTCCTTTGGTATCAATATTTCTTTCATCACAATCAAATCCTTTCATTCTTGTTTTTTCTTTGCGTTTTTGCCGATGCCGTCGTATAGATATTTTTTGTCCTCTTTCAACTTGCCCGTTTCCGGGTCTATATTTCTTGATATTGAACGGTTGAATTTTTCAAGCCATTTGGCTAACTCCTCTTTTGTCACCGTGCTGTTTTCTCCGTATGCCAGTGTAAATATCAAATTAGCAATCTCTCCCGCGTCGCCTTCTATTACATTTGTCGCCGTCGGTCTTGACGGTTCTTCGCTCAGATTGCCGTGAAATGTATGGATTAAAAAATCAATCAACACCATTTTTTCGGCATAAGTTTTCGCCAGCGGATATTTCGCGGCAAATTCTTTCAGTTCAGGCAGCGCTCCTACCCCGTTCAGCGTCTGCCCTTTATATGTCGCCCTGTACTCGAATATATCTGTCGCCCAGCCGCAGTTTGGACATACCGAGATAAAGCCTTTCTGCCATGAGTTCGGTATTTCCGCCCGGCACTCGATACACAGCGGATGTCCGAGATTTGACGATGTAACCATCAGCATACTGTCAACCCGCGCGTACAGGCTGACGCCCACGTCGTCAATGAGTTCTTCGTCATATATACCCTTTGCGTCCTGCCCGTACAGCCGCTTGATTTTGTGGGGCGGCACTTTTTTCGCCCATGTTGGTTTTCTGTGTTCCATTTTGTTTGCCTCCTTAGTATATCATATAAAATAAGAACAAATAAGCCGTCACATACAAGATAACAAACTTATCTTGATACACGTCAAAAAAAACGCATACAAGAAAATCAATTATCTGTAAATGACGGCTGTTCACCGTAATTTTTATTTATTATACCACACTTAATTATCGTTGTCAAGTCTTTTTGAAAAAGTTTTCTTTAGTGCGGAAAATATTTCAAAAAAGCCTTGATTTGCGCGCTCAAACGTGCTACAATGTAAAAAAAGCATACGAAAGGGGAAGCATATTTTAAATGAAATCATTTATGAAAATTTTCGCGGCGGTTTTTGTTTTCACAGCGCTTGTTTTCGCGCTGCCGCTCGGCGCGGAAGCGGCATTAGGCGACAAACCCGATCCGTCGGGCGCATATATCAAATATACGGTCGACGTAAAAAAACCGGAAGGCGAAACGCTCGCCTACAACTGGTTCACCATGAAAAAATTGGACTATGTTTTTGAAAAAGGGGATTTGGTCGAGTACGACGTCATGTTCACTTTCAACGAAACGGGCTGGGGCCATATAGACGGCGCAATCACGGGCTGCGACGCCACGCCGGTTTTCCGGGATATGCCCGGAGTGACGGACCAAAATTCGGTGCGCCTGAACACCAGCCTCGATTTGTCCGATTACGCATACGGAGTATGGTATCACAGGGTGATAGACGTCACGGAAAACGAAGATCACATAGGGGTCAAGTGGGTCAATTTCCAGATCGGGTGTTATCCCATCAGCGACGAGCTCGAATACCAGTGCGTGACCATGTATGACAATATAGTCATAACAAACAACGGGGAAGTCAAGCTCGTGATTTTCAAAGACGAGTCCGACTGGCCCGAAACGAGGATAAGCACCGGCGCCACTTCCCACTGCAAGGCGAAATTGGAAATGGATGTTTTTTCCGATGCAGACCTCGCCGCTTTCAAGGCGGCCGAAGAAGCCAAAGCGGCCGAAGAGGCGTCGCGGGCGGCGGCGCGGGAAGAAGCGAACGCGAGCAGGGAGGCCTCCCGAGAGCAGGCCAGCATCGAGGCGAGTGAACAGGCGAGCCTCGAATCGAGCATTGAAGCCAGCATACGGGAAGAAGAGCAGGCGTCCAAGTCGGAGGCCGAGGTGAAGAGCGGCGGCAGCAATATGGTTCTTATCGTATGCGCGGCGGGAGGGATTATACTGATTGTCGTGATTATAATCATCGCCGTTGCCGTCTCCGGCAAAAAGAAGAAAACAGAAAAAACAGCGGAAACAGAGGAAAAAAAGTAGAGGGGTGGGTGTACCGATGATTAAAAAAATCGCGTTATTTTCGCTTTTGGTTCTTGTTTTTTGTTTGATTGTGTGTTGCAATTCAAGCGAAACCGGGCAAAACGACGCCGGAAAAAAAGATGATTTATCAGAAATCCAGCCGGAAAACGAAGCCGAGGAAATTTCTGCCGCCGGCGACGATTTGCCGGAACTCGATTACGGGGGGCATGAATTCCATATATATTCGCGCATCAACAACACTTTCTATAACTATCTGGTCGAGGAGGAAACGGGCGACCTCATAAACGACGCCGTCTACAAACGCGCGCGAAACGTGGAGGACAGGCTCAATGTCATCCTGAAGGAAACCGAAAATTCCGACGCCAACGCCCCGCGCGCCCTTATGCTTTCGGGCGACGGCACCTATGACATGTACAATGCGCGCTGCACTCACGCGCTCACCTTCTGGCTCGAAGGCCTCACGGTCGAAATTCCGGCTCTGCCGTATATAGACCTCGACAAGGCCTACTGGAACAAAACCGCCAATGATTCGCTCTCGCTCAACAAGCGCCGCTACGCGGCCATAGGCGCGGCGAACATAGGCGCCTACGATTTTGTGTTCACCCTTCTGTTCAACAAAAAACTGATCTCCGATTTCGGACTCGAATCGCCGTATGAGCTGATTCGGTCGGGGGCCTGGACCATGGACAAAATGGGCGAAATGATGAAGGCGGTGGGAGCCGATCTGAACGGCGACGGCATATACGACATAAACGACAGGTACGGCTATGTATCGGGGGCAAACGTCACCCTGCCCGCTTTCTGGATCGGGGCGGGATTGTTTTCGGTTTCGAAAGACCAAAACGACGTGCCGTATTTTTCTGCGGGCGACCAGAAATTCATAGACGTCTTCGCCAAGGTGTTCGAGCTCACCTGGAACTCGGAGCTGTGGTTTAACAAACCGGCCGCAGACGGCAATGTGCCATCCACGTCCGTGACGCTGTTCACCGAGGACAGGGCGTTGTTTATGGACACGCAGATTTTCGACATCAACAGGCTCAGGGGCATGGAAACCGATTTCGGAATCATCATGTATCCGAAATATGACGGGAGCCAAAAGAGCTATCACACGAGATTCGGGTTTTACGACACGTTCATAGTTTCCAACTCGAATACCGCCCTCGAGCGCACGAGCGCGGTCATAGAAGCCTTAAACAGCGAATCGTACAAAACGGTGATTCCCGTTTACTACGAGAGGTGTCTCAAGACGCGCAATTCCCGCGATGAGGAATCCGAGGCCATGCTGGACCTCATATTCGGCAGTCTGGTGGTGGATCTGGGCGACACGGTATGGGCGGACAAAATCCGCGACGGCGTCTTTACGGTCATGTTCCGGGCAAACAACCCGAACATCGCCTCCAAGCTGGAATCCATGGCCAACGCGGTGCAAAAGGACATAGACAAAATTCTTGAAATGAATTGAGGGAGGTCATAATTATGAAAAAAATTTTAGCGGTCATATCCGCGGTTTTATTCTTGGGAGCCTTTGCGCTTTTTGCGGCCTGCGACAGTCCGGATGTCAAATCCGAAGAGGGCGGCATTGCCGCAAATCCCGGTGATCCTGCCGAAGATTCGGCAAAGGAGGCCCCGACCCAGCGCATTTATCCCGATCTGGAAGCGGTGGATTTCGGGGGATATGAATTTACGGTTCTGACTGTGTTCGCGGGCGGCGCGGATTGGGTGGAATGGAACCACAGGGATATATCCGCCGACGAAATAAACGGCGACGTCATAAATGACGCGGTATATCTCAGAAACAAAAAAATCGAAGAGAAATACAACATACAGATAACCGAAGATTCTTCCGACGGCGCAGTAAACAAACTGACTAAATCGATCAAGGCCGGAGAAGACGCCTACGACGCGTTTTGCTCCCGTATGGTCCAGTTCGTGGCCTTGTCCCAAAACGGAAATTTCGTGGACTTGTTTGCCATGCCGTATCTCGATTTGAGCAAACCGTGGTGGGACCGGGGCACCATACGGGATCTGTCCGTCATCAACAAGCTGTTTATTCTTCAGGGCGACTTGCTGATCATGGATAACGACGCGATGGAAACGATGATTTTCAACAAAGCCGTACTGCAGTCCAACGCGCTTGAAAACCCTTATGATATAGTCAAATCCGGGGAATGGACATTTGACAAATTGACCGAAATGAGCCGGGGCGTGTCAAAAGACCTAAACGGCGACGGGGAAATGTATATAAAGGACGATTTGTTCGGATTGATACTTCAAAGAGATACGGCGCCGTCGTTTATCGTGTCCGGCGGGGAAAAAATCGTCGGCAAGGATGAAAACGACTATCCGGTGATCACTTTCGGCACGGAAAGATGCTATAAAATAATGGAGGCGATCTCGACTCTTATGCTCGATGAGGACAATGTGGTCCACCTTCACAGATATCAGGACAAATTTCCGATATACGACGAACAAGTGAAGATGTTTGAAGAAAACAGGGGCTTGTTCTCGTGGATAAGAATGAGAATCGTCGAAAGGCTCAGGGGCATGGAAATGGATTTCGGCATAATACCCTGCCCCAAACTCGACAAGGCCCAGGCAAATTATTTTACCCGGAACAACCCGCACACGGGCGCTGGCATATCAATACCGATAACCGCGGGAGACCTCGAGCGCACCGGTATGATTCTCGAGGATCTGTCCGCCGAGTCGAGATACACATTGCAGCCCGCCTACTACGAGATCAACCTGCGGGGCAAATACGCGCGCGACGACGAGAGCCAGGAGATGCTCGATATCATACTGTCAAATACCGCGCACGACATCGGGGACGTATATAATTTCGGCGGGTTCGGCGGGGACGCGATATCATACAACGGGCAAAGGTATAAGTCGGATTACGCCGCGGATTTTGACAAAGTGGTGAGTAAAATGGAAAAAGATATAGAGAAAGTCATAGCCGCGTATGAAAAACTGGACTGACGCATTATACGGGAAAGGAAGATAACATGACTGCGGAAGTTTACGAAAAACAAAAAGAAATTCTGCGGACTTTGGCAAAGCAGGTCGCGGAGATAAGCGCGCTGCCGATACAGGCCAAAACTCTCAAGGAATGGAAAGCTCTTAACTCGCTTGATCCAAAGCGCCCCATGTTCACTCTCGACCAGCTGCCGTGGGGGGAATTAAACAGGGACGGCGGCCTGAACTGCGAATGCGAAGACTGGCTCCTGCGGCATTTCGAGTGGCAGCTCCGCGAAACCATTTACAGGTGGAACCATATGCAAGACGACAGGGTCGTCGAAAATGTAATAAGGGTGCCCAAAGCGATACGCAATACGGGTTTTGGCATGCGCGTAGCAGAGGACCGGATACCGGGAGCGCCCGGCAGCGCGGCGGACAGCCACAAATACAAAGATACGCTGAAAACCGAAGAGGACATAGAGAAAATACAGACGCCGAAAATCTCGGAAGATAAGGAAGATTCAAAAAGGCGGCTCGACATCGCGAACGATATTTTCGGGGATATCATGCGCATAACGCACGGCGGCTTGGATGTACACAGCCATATATGGGACAGAATAAACGAGTGGCACGGCGTTGAGGAATGTATGTACGACATAGCCGACCGCCCGGAATTTATCCACAAGATAGTGGATAAAGTGTTCGGGCTCTGGCATTATCAGATGGACGAATACGAAAAACTCGGAGTTGCCGGCGCGGGCAGCCCGCTCATTCACTGCTCCGGGGCGTACTGCGGCGAGCTGCCGGGATATGGCGGCGAGAGCGAGGACGAGCTCGAAGTTCTGCGGCACTCGACTAAAAACGCGTGGACGTGCGGGACCGCGCAGTTGTTCGCGATGGTTTCACCGGAAGTTCACGATGAATTTGAAATCGCCTATCAGATGAAATGGTTCGGGCGTTTCGGGCTTGGGTATTACGGCTGCTGCGAGCCGCTCGACTTGAAAATCCATATCATAGAAAAACTGCCGAATCTGAGAAAAATTTCGATGAGCCCCTGGGTCAATGTCGGGCGGGGCGCGGAAGCGATGGCGGGGCGTTTTGTCTTTTCGCGAAAGCCGAATCCGGCGTTTTTGGCAAGCGACATAGCGTGGGATTCATCTCTTGTGCGTAAAGACCTGGAAGACACGCGCGAAATCAACGCGAAATACGGCAATCCGTGCGAATTTATCCTAAAAGATGTGAGCACGGTCGGAAATAAGCCCGAAAGGCTTTGGGAATGGGCAAA
>WQXD01000130.1 GCA_009785015.1 Oscillospiraceae bacterium
AACTGTGCGGGATCGACGAAGAAGGCACAAAGAATTTTTTGGCCCTCGCGGGCGCCGGCAAGCGCGATACCCCGCAGGGCGGAGAGGGGGAAAAAGGCGGTGAAAGATTCAACAGATCCGAAAAAGACGACAAAAACAGAAAACAAGTTCCCAAACGAAAATATCTCGAGAATTTCTGCATAGACCTGACCGCGAGGGCAAGGGAAGGCAAATTGGACAGGATCGTCGGAAGAGAAAAAGAAATCGAGCGCGTCATCGGGATTTTATGCCGCAGGCAAAAAAACAACCCCTGCCTGATCGGAGAGCCGGGAGTGGGAAAAACCGCGATAGCGGAAGCCCTGGCGCTCAAAATCGCCACGCACCGCGCGCCGGCCAAACTGGAAAAAAAAGAGATACACCTGCTCGACCTCACGGGGCTCGTCGCGGGCACGCAGTTCCGCGGGCAGTTTGAGAGCAGGATGCAAGGGCTCATCGAGGAGATAAAAAAACTTGGGAACATAATATTGGTGATCGACGAAGTGCACACGATTGTGGGCGCGGGGGACGCGGAGGGCTCGATGAACGCCGCGAACATATTGAAGCCCGCGCTGTCCCGGGGGTATATCCAGGTGATCGGGGCCACCACGCTCGGCGAGTACCGCAAGTACATAGAAAAAGATTCCGCCTTGGAGAGAAGGTTCCAGCCCATCATCGTAAATGAGCCCTCAATCGACGAAAGCGTCGAGATGCTGATGGGTACAAAGGATTATTACGAGCAGTTCCACGGCATAAAGATATCAAAGGAAACGGTCCGGCGGGCGGTGATTTTGTCCGAAAGATATATAACCGACAGATTTCTGCCCGACAAAGCGATCGATTTGCTGGATGAATCGGCGGCGCATGTGGCCATCCACTCAAAAGAGATAGAAAAAATGGAGAGGATCGGGGATTTGATAGAAAACATAACCGGCGAGATAGATTCGCTGGAATCCGGCGAAAACAGGCCGGAGAACCCCGAAGAATCGGCCGCGGTGTATCAAAAGTTGGCCGACATCAAGGCAAGAAAGCTGAATCTGCTGCGCGAATACGAGCAGCTCTCGCTCGAAAGGGACAAGATAGAGATAAGAACCGAGGATCTAGCGCTTGTCATCGAGAAGTGGACGGGCATACCCGCCAGCAGCATAACCGAAAACGAGTTTGTGAGGCTCAACGGGCTCGAAAACCGCCTCAAGGCGCGCTTTGTGGGCCAGGACGAGGCGATCGGCGCGGTTGTTCGCGCGGTAAAACGCTCGAGAGTGGGCATATCGTATAAACGAAAACCGGTTTCCTTTATATTCGCGGGGCCCACGGGCGTGGGCAAGACCTATCTTGTACAGGCCCTGGCCGCCGACCTTTTCAACTCGCCGGAATCGCTTATCCGGCTCGATATGTCGGAATTCATGGAAAAGTTCGCAGTTTCGAGGATCATCGGCGCGCCCCCCGGCTATGTGGGATATGACGAAGCGGGCCAGCTCACCGAAAAGATAAGGCGCAAGCCGTATTCGGTCATATTGTTCGACGAGATAGAAAAAGCGCATCCGGACGTGATGAATATACTGCTGCAGATACTCGACGACGGCAAGATAACCGACGCCCACGGGCGCGAGGTGAATTTTGAGAACACCATAATAGTGATGACCACAAACGCGGGCTCAAATCTGAGCATGTCGGCGCTCGGATTTTCCGAGAGCGAAAACAAATCGGCGGAAACCAAAACGCAAAAGGCGCTTTCCGATTTTCTGCGGCCCGAATTTTTGAACAGAGTGGACGAGATAATCACTTTCAACGCATTGACCGAAGACAACTTCACCGAAATTTCCAAGATAATGCTCGGCGACCTCAAAAAAGTTCTGGATGAAAAGAATATAAGCTTCGCCTTCACCGATGAAGCCGCGGCGGCAATCGCGAAAAAGGCGTACAGCAAAAAATACGGCGCGAGGAACCTGCGCAGGCTCATACAGACCGAAATCGAGGACAAAATGGCGAACCTGATAATCGAGAGCAGGGAAAAAAAGAAACTGATGTTTTTATTGGATGCGGGCAAAAACGGGGAAATCTCGGTTATATTGGCATAAAGGGGGGAGACATATGAGAGATTACGCGAAAACCGAAGAACAGGTCAAAATCTTATTGGTTTATCCGGACTACGACGAAGGCGACGCCTATAAAAAATCCTATGGGGGCAACTACAGCGAGGGCCTCGCCTCGATTTCGGCGGTGTTAAAAGCGGGCGGGCACGGCTGCGCGCTGTTTCACATGCTCTACGATTATCCGGAACAGGATTTCAAAAACAAAATAAAGGAATCCGGATGCGATATAATCGGATTTTCAATCAGGACCACCATATTCGCCTCCTGTAAAAAACTGATAAAATGGACCAAGGAAGCCCTGCCCGAAAGCTTTGTCTTCTGCGGCGGCTATCACGTCACGCTTGTACCCGAAGAAGTGCTCGCCGCCGACGGCGTTGACGCGGTGATGATCGGCGAGGGCGAATACCCCACGCTCGGATTCTGCGACAAAATAAAGGCGGGGGAAAACTACACGGATATAGAGAGCATGTATTTCAAGCTGCCCGGCGGCCAAATCAAAAAAAACGCGGTCATGCCGCTGATCGAAAATCTGGACGAGCTGCCCATACCCGATTTCAATTTGTTCGATTTTAAAAACCTCGAAGCCACAAAAATCAAAACCGCGACGGTGATGATGAGCCGCGGCTGTATCTTTTCCTGCACATACTGCGGCAATTCGCAGTTTAGAAACGTCTACCCCAATAAACACATATACGCCCGTTTCAGGAGCGCGGAAAACGGAATAGAATATCTCGGGACTTTGCTTTCGATGTATCCGGAAATAGAATATTTGAATTTCAGGGACGCGATTTTCAACATGTTCCCCAAATCGGACCGTTTCGATAAATTCATCGAATTGTACAAAGAAAAAATACACAGGCCGTTTGCCTGCAATTTGCGTTTGGACATACTCACGGAGGACACCGTCAAAAAAATGAAGGAAGCGGGCTGTTATCTGATCGATGTGGGGGTCGAATCGGGCGACTATGAGCTGCGCTCAAAGTATCTGAAGCGGCCCATGACCGACCAGCAGATGATAAACGCTTTTTCGTGGTTTCACAAATACGGCATAACCGCTTTGTCGTATAACATAGTGGGGCTGCCGCATGAGAATCTGGCAAAGGCCCTCTCCACCATAAAATTAAACGTGAAACTGAACCCCGACAAAATAATCCCGAATATATTTTATCCGTACCCGATGACGGTCCTGCACGAAATCGCCAAAGAGGCAGGATTTGTGCCGGATGTGATCCCCGCCGGCTGCCGCGTGCCGCTCAGGCAGAAGGGATTCAAAAAGCACGAGGTGCTGTATGCGGCCAACTATTTCATGAAGTATATAAAAAGATACAAACGCTGCGAAAAACTGCCGAAATTCATCGGCAAACCGCTCGAAAAATACTATGACTTCGCCTTTACCGGGCCCCTGACCCCGAGGAGATGCTTGGTTTGGTGGTCCGATTTCAAAGCGGCGGCCTACAGCGGGATAAAAAGTTTTGTCCGGAACCGCTCGCCGAAATTGTACCTAAAGCTGCGAAACAGAAAATTGAAAAATATACAAAAATAAACAAAAAAGGAGCGGATTATGAGTATTTTCAAAGGTCTTGAAGACAATTCAAAAAACGGCACATGGCTCTACGATACCCGCGACCAGCTGAAACAGTATGCCCTCAATCTTTCCCAGGCGGCATTTGAAAGAAACCGCGCCGCAATGGACGATATAAAAACAATTCCGCAGCTTGTCGAAAGACAGAAATACGCGAGGGAAAATTTTTTAAAAAGCATAGGCGGACTGCCGGAATACGGCGGCCCGCTGAACGCAAAAATCACCGGCGTCAACTATTTTGACGGATACAGGGTGGAAAACATCCTGTTCGAATCCCGGCCGCAGGTATATGTGAGCGCGAATATGTACATCCCCGAAAATTTGAGCTCTCCCTCGGCTGCGGTCCATTTTGTGTGCGGGCATCACGCGCAGGGAAAACACGTGGACGAATATCAGATAGTCTGCCAGTATTTCGTCCGCGCCGGGTTTGTCGTATTCGCGCAGGACCCTTTCGGCCAGGGGGAACGGTTCGGTTACCACGACGCCGAAAACAACCGGCAGATCGTGGGCTGCTCCGTGCCCGAGCATGACCACGCCGGATTTCAGATTATGCCCTTTGACCATTCCCTCGCCCGGTATTTTCTGCACGATATAACGCGCGGCCACGATTATCTGGAGACTCGCCCGGAAGTCGACAAAAATAAAATAGCGATTACGGGAAATTCGGGGGGAGGCACCCAGTCCTCCATGGCGATGCTCGGCGATCCGCGCCTCGCCGCGGCGGCTCCGGCCACTTTTATCATGAGCCGCGAATCCTACATGTACACCGGACAGGCCCAGGACCGCGAGCAGATATGGCACGGATTTACCGAATACGGGCTGGACCACGAGGATATAATCGCCGTCATGGCGCCCAAACCCGTTTTGATTCTGGCGGTGCAGCACGACTTCTTTCCCATTGAGGGGGTGACTGCCACATATGAGCGCGCGAAAAGACTGTGGGAATTGAGCGGCAGCGGCGGCAAACTGCAACTGTTCGTCGACGACTGCGACCACCATTATACCCGCGAAATGGCCAAAGCCGCCGCCCGGTTTTTAGCCGGCCATCTGATGGGGAAAGAGAGCCTTTTATTTGACGACGAAAAAATCCTGCCGGTCGACCAAAAACTTTTGTGGTGTACAAAATCAGGGCAGATAAGAGGGGAAATCGAAGGGGCGAAATTCGCCTGGGACGACAACCTCGAAGTGCTCGCCGAAGTAAAAAACAACCATTCCCTTATCCCGGCAGCCCAAAGAAGAGAAGAAGCCGCGCGTTTTTTGACGCGGAAGATATTCAAAAACCGCTCTCCAAAGCCGCCGATGTTCAGAAAAGCGCAGGAGGGCATAATAGGCGGGCTCGCCTTTGAAAGCATATTGTGGATATCGCAGGCCCACATAACAAACCACGCGTATATATTTGTAAAACCGGAAAATGCCAAAAAGAAAAATCCCACGACGCTGGCCCTCTGGCACTTCGGCACCAATTGTCTCGACGATCACGCCGGCTTTATACATTCCGAATGCGAGAAAGGCAGGGCGGTCATGGTCCTCGACGTTTCGGGTATTGGGCTCGTGGAACAGCGCGCATTCGCCAAAGACCAGCGCCCCACGGACTTTTACGGCCCGATATTTTTGATCAATGACAATTTAGTCTGGCAAAACGACAGCCTTTGCGCGCTCCGCTGCTACGATTTGCTCCGCGCCGCCGACATAGCCGGAATACATCAGCATACAAAAAGCGAAGACATAAAAATTTACACCCACGGCAAATATTCGGTCTATGCCGATATTGTCAAATTCTTCGACGGGCGCGTGAGCGAAGTTGTAAGCGAAGATGGAATTGAGAGCTATGCGGAATTTATAAAATCATGGCTCTACGATCACGAGGATATCCAGAGCGTGATAATGCCGGGACTTTTGAACATCGTCGATTTGGACGAGTTACGCGGCTAAGATCATTTTAAAAAATAAAACCTGTACGATAAAAACCGTACAGGTTTTTTGTATTTTATTACGCCGGTTTTCGCGTTTATTCCTGCGGGGCCGAAGTGGTGTCCTCGATTGTGGTCGTATACTGCAGGTAATCCTTCAGGTTCGCTTTGGTGAATATCGTATATCCGAATTTCGAATAGCTCAGGCCCGTCAGTTTTTCGGTCAGGTTTATGCTCGTGTTGAAGAACAGCGGCGCCACGGGGGAAAGATCCACAAGCATTTTTTCCGCGCTGTGCAGTTTCAGCGAGCGGGCCTCTATGTCGTTGTCCAAGAGCACGATTTCCTCCATCAGCGCGTCATACGCGTTGTCCTGGAAGCCCGTTATATATGATTCGGCTATGGAGACGCCTTCGTCCATAAACGTCACCCTGCCCCCGCAGAACGGTTTGGCGAAGGGGGCGAGCACCGAAAACGCATCCAAGCCCACAGCCTGGTCATCGTATGCTATAACTTCGTAATTCAAATCAAAGATATCGTTGCTGTACTCGACGCCCCTCATGGGAACCACGCTCACATTAAAGCCGAGCTCCCTCCAGACGCCCGCCGCATATTCGGCAACCGCCTTTTCGGTTTCCGTGTCCCTCACTTTGAGCGCGAATGAGCCGCTCGATACACCGGCTGACGCAAGCAGCGCTTTCGCCGCCGCCATATCCCCCGCGGGGTTTATCGTGTCGCCGACTGTCTTCCGGAAATCGTCCCCGGTCGATTTTACGTCGATCACACCTATGGGTACGATGCCCGTCGCGGGTTTGACTCCGAGCCCCGCGATTTCGGCTATTTTATTCCGGTCGAGGGCGATTGAAAGCGCCTTTCTCACTTCGGCCTTTTCAAAGAGTTTGAAGTTTGTATTGAAATGATACGAATACGCGGAAAGCAGGTCTTTGAGCACCGCTTTGCTTTCGTAATTTTTAAAGCTCGCCGGGGGAACACTGCCAAGATAGAAGATAAAGTCTTTGTTGGCTTCGCCGTTTTCGTAGGCGTTTGCGATCTGCTCGAGGTTCCTTGAAAAGTCAAGGCTCAGCTTGTACGGCTTGACAAACTTGAATATATCCTCGCCCTTTTTGCCCGGGAGCAGGTAATATGTGGAGCGCTCGAGCGAAGTCGCCTTGTTGTATTCCATCGTTTTTATGGTGAAAGGCCCGTTGGAGAGCAGCGTCAGGGGCTTTTTCGCCCATTCCTCGGGGGCGTAATCCACCGTATCCGCGCGCAGGGGGACTAAGGATATGCTCGCCAGGTTTTCACAGAACTTGTCGTAGTCTATTTTATGATCGAAAGTGATTTGCAAAGTGGTGGTGTCGAGCGCGACCGCCCCGAGGTCGTCCACGGTCATGTCGCCCTCTTTTACCGCGCGGGCGTTCTTTATCGAATAGAGAAGCGGCGCGGCGGGAGAGGAGAAATCGGGGTCGAGCACGCGCTTCCAGGCAAATACGAAATCGTCGGCCGAAACGGGTATCCCGTCGCTCCATTTCGTGGCCTTGAGCTCAATTTCCATCACATATTCGTTTTTGACTTCGTCTTCTTTGGTTATGCTCCAGCTTTTCGCTATGCCGTTCTGGAGTTTGCCGTTTTCATCCATCACAAACAAACCCTCGAAAATGAGCCCCATGAATTTCACAGCCTCGGCGGAATAAATCAATTTGGCGGGGTCAAGGTTCAGGTTGGACGGGTCGCTCGCCAGATACATCATCAAAATCGCGCCTTTGTCGTCATCACTGCGTGTCTTGCATCCCGCTATGTTCATCATGCCTGCGCCCAACATCGCCGCGATTACAAACAATGCAAGAAATTTTTTTGCCTTTTGCATTTTTTTCATATAAAAACTCCTTAATTAAAATATAGCAGACCAAATCTTACTTTACACATTATAACATTCTTTTTCGAGATAATCAACCGTCAAAAAAAAAATTATACTTTTGCACAATTAAATATATTTTATTTGTGCAATCTGCACAAAATTTACCCGGTATTATTTTCAATCTGGGTCAAACTCCTCAAATTCCCCGACGATTTTCTTGTAATTTTCGTAACCGGCCAGAATATTCACGCATTCTATCAGAGAATTTGAAGGCATATACGGGATATCGAGCCTGTCGCAGAGGTGTTCCCTTTTTTTGGAGCTGTGCCTGCCCCCCGAAAGCCCGTCCGCGTAAAAATCCGCTTTTGTTATTTTTTTTGGTTTTTCCGCGCCGGCGCAGCTCTCTTCGCCGAACCCGAATTTTTTGAAAATTTCTGTCAGCACCTCTTTATCCGTCCCCTCGACTCCGAGTATATTTTCTTTTGAAGGCGAATATTTGCGTTTTTCTTTCCCGGCGACTTTCGGGATATATATATTTACGATGTTTGCCCCCGCCGCGCAGCTTTTTATGAAATTTCTGATTTTTCGCCCTGCGGAGTCCGAATCGGTGAGGATTATAACACCCGTTTTGGCCGCGAGGGTCTTTATCAGGGCGCGCTTTTTTTCGTCGCTGTATATTCCAAACCCGTCGGTGGTGATTATATTCGCGTCGATTACGGATTTCAGCTTTATTTTGTCGTATTTGCCCTCGACGACTACCGTCTGGCTTATTTTCAGCATATCACAATCCCGCTATATTGCAGAGCAGGTTTTCTATCAGGCCGAATTCGTCAAGGCTCGTGCTTTTGAGCTTTTTATCGCATTCCCTGCATAAATCCAGCGATCTGTCTATAAAGCGTGCCGGGTCCGCGTATTTTTTCAGGGAACCCAGCGCCAGTTTGACTTTGTATTCGTGTATCCCCGTTCTTTTGGATATCGAAGAATAATCGAAGGCTCCCGAACCGGCCGCCATATTCGCCGCCAGCAGATCGCAAAAATATTTGGCGATCTGTCCCAGTATGGCCACGGGTTCCTCTTTTAGATTTTTCATTTTGCCGAGGCTTTCGAGCGCTTTTCCGTATTTTTTGTCCAGAATCGCGTTTGTGAGCTCAAAGGCCTCGATTTCGACTTTTTTGGGAACCAAAAGCTCGATGTCCTGTTTTTGTATCGCGGTTCTGTTTTCCGTCTTCGCGTATCGTATGAGCTTGTCGAGTTCGCTTTTCAGCGGGTACATTTTCGGCTCGCACCTCTCCAAAATATATCCCGCGTTTTCCTCGGATATTTGCGTTTGTTCGGAGGCGGCTATCTTGATGATCCATTTGACCAAGCTCGCGGGCGGGTTTATTTTAAATTCGAACACCTCCGCGTTTTCCTTTAAAAAAGCCGCCAGATTCGGGCCGGATTTTTTGCCCGCGCTTTTTTCCGGTTTATCCGAAACAAAATCTGTCAGGCTCTTCATTTTGAAAATGACGCAGGCATACTCGGCGATATCTTTTTTGTAATCCGACAAAATGCCGGCAAGCTGCTCTTTTTCCCCGCTTTTGAATTTTATGGCGTCCGCGTTTTTGAGTACTGCCGCCTTGTAATCCGAGACGACCGGGTAAGAAGAGACGACATCCCGAAACAAATCGAGATCGAAATTATCCGGGTCGAAAACCGCGCGGTCAAAACCTCCGTCGCCGCCGTTTGAAGAAGCGTCCAGCAGTTTATTGATATAATAGTCGGCCATATATTCCTCTTCGCCGAACAGGCAATATATCCCGCCGATTTTGCCGGATTTTATCTTTTCGTCCAAGATTTTCGGATTTTTGGTCTCTTCTTTTTTGTTTACGTTACCCATAAATCACCCCATACGCCCGAGTTTTTTGCCGCCCAGTATATGAAAATGCAAGTGCGCGACGCTTTGCCCACTGTACAAGACCACATTGGAAAACACCCTGTACCCGAC
>WQXD01000131.1 GCA_009785015.1 Oscillospiraceae bacterium
CGTTCAGGCTGCTCGGCGCCAAAAAAACGGGAACCGAAAAAATAGCCGGGCGCGACGCGAATATTTACACATACGAACTGGGGACAAATGAATGCAAATTCTGGATCGACGGCGAATACGGGCTGACGCTTAAATCGATTATGAAAGACCAGGAAGGAATCAAAACGATGGAAGTCAAAGAATTCAAAATCGGCGGCGTAAATCTCGCAGATTTTATAAATCTCGGCGAATACAGCATCAAGGATTCCCCGGAGCTTATGAATTGACTTGTTAAATTTTTATTAAATTTGCAAATCGGCTTGCGCAATATTTTTATATGTGATATAATACTTATACATGGTAAGCCGATTTGTTGTGCGGATTTAGCTCATCCGGTAGAGCGCGACCTTCCCAAGGTTGAGGTGGCGGGTTCGAGTCCCGTAATCCGCTCCATGGGAATCCTCGGTATATTGCGGAAAATCCGGATTTTAGTTGCCCGGGTTTTCCGCAAAAAATTTGTCAGGGGGGAAAACGAATTATGAACGATTATTACGCGGCATATGACAACATCGATTTGAAATGTTACCCGAATTATTCTTTTGAAATCGGCGATGTGGACGGCGACGGCAGAATGGAGTTTATCGCGATGGATCAGAGCGGTAATCTTCTGCGGGTTTTGGACTTGGAAGGCAGGCTGCTCTTTGAAAAAAAACTCAAAAACAACGGCAACTGGGGAACGCCCCTTATATGCGCGGCGGATATCGACAACGACGGCCGCAGCGAGATCATTGTCCCATGCGGCAAAAGCGTCGCCGCTTTTGACAAAAACGGCAAAAAAATCCGGGAACACGTGTTCGATAGTTCCCAAAAAGACGATTTCGGAATAAACATTCCTCTTCTCGGAGCGGCAAAAATCCTGTCGCCAAACGAGCCGTCCGTTATCGCCGCCGCAGCCGGAGGGAATATCGCCGCGCTTGACGGCAATTTCGATGTGATCTGGCAGAGGGGCGGACTGCGCAATCAGTTCGGCCATGAGATCCATTTCGCCGATATCGACGGCGACGGATTGGATGAAATCGCTTTTTGCAGCGTAGACAATATCGGAGGCGGAGGCGACGGTTCAAATACGGGAGAATTGGTGCTTTTGGATCACGACGGAACAGTTATGCTCCGCAAAAGGGTGGACGATTATATCGCCGACACGCATTTCGACGATATAGCGATGGCGGATTTTCTGGGAGACGGAAGCGCCCAGATTTTGGTGGAAAAAGGGGTGCTTTTGGATTTGGAAGGCGGTGTGATATGGGATTTGTCCGGCGAAATGGTGCACGGCCAATGGATCGCCCACACTGCAAACTCAAAGGGCAAAGGGAAAACGTGTTTTATTTCTGAATTATGGGGCAACGCCAAAAAAAGCATGCTGTTTTCCGGCCAAGGGCAGAAA
Source organism: Oscillospiraceae bacterium (assembly GCA_009785015.1). The sequence continues at coordinate 1,424 of WQXD01000131.1, forward strand.
ATCATGGATATCGGCGGTTTTTGTTGGCCCCGTCACACAGAAAAGGCGATATTTGTCCCTACGCGCTGCCACATGGTGCAATGGGACAAAAACGGCGAACCGGAGATATTTTTCACCCAGCAGGCGGTAATGGGCGGACATGCCTGCACCGAAACATATAATTTTCAATTAAACGCGCTGTTTTTGGATTCAGAGGGGAATCTCGTCGGCGAAATGCCGTTTGACGACGCTCAAATCGAAGGCTATTACTATAACGGCGAAGTGCATTCCAAAGCGGCGGACATAGACGGCGACGGCAGGCAGGAGGTCGCATTTACCAAACAGGACGGTCATGTGATGGTCATCAAAAAGAAAGGCTGACAAACAATTATGATATGGAACAGGGAAGAATATACGGCGCATATGACATTTGAATATACGGGCAGGGAAATGTTCACGGAGATGTTCGGGCTGCTGGTCGGGCTCGACAAAGAATGGCATTTGCAAGGCGCATCTCCAGAAGAGCTCGATTTGTCGGCGTTCGGCTGGGACAGCGTGCTGTATGCGGGAACCGGCTGCCACACGGGGGCGCTGACCGGTATTTCGCCGTATGTCTTGGAAGACAACGCCGATTATACGATATCTGTGGACTTTATGGGACGAAAGCAGAAACTTATAAAATCCAGCGCGACGATCCCGCTGCCCTTTGAATATCCCGTGAAGGATTTCGACGACTGGCTCAAAATCAAGCACTGGTACGCATTTGACGAGAGCAGAATAGACGCAGAACAACTCCAAAAAGCCAAAAAACTGCAAGACAAAGGCTATTTGATTCTCGCGGGGATACCGGGGGGATTCGACGAACCGCGCCAGCTTCTGGGCGATGAAAACCTTTGCGCGGCCTATTACGGACAAAGCTCGCTCATACATGATATTTTGGACACGATATCGGAGACGAATATGAAAGTGTTCGAGAGGATGTTTGATTTTGTCACGCCGGACAACCTGACGGTTCACGAGGACATGGCGGGAAAAAGCGGACCGCTGGCGGGTCCGCTGCAGGTAAAGGAATTCATCGCGCCGTATTATCTGAAAATATGGAATGAATGCAAACTCCGCGGGACGAAACTGTTTTCGCAGGACAGCGACGGCGATATGAACGGCGTCATAGACGCTTTTTTGGACGCGGGAGTGAATGTCATGTTCCCGTTTGAACCCAATTCCGGCATGGATATGGTGAAAGCCCGGAAAAAATACGGAAAACGCCTTGCGATAAAGGGCGGTTTGGATAAATTCGCGCTTTGCAAAAGCAAAAAAGATATACAAAGCGAGCTCGAATACAAAATGTGCGAAGATACACTCGGCGGGGGAACCATATTTGCCCTCGACCACCGCATACCAAACGGAGTCCCCATCGAAAACTACCGGTATTATGCCGCGCTCGGCAGAAAAAAACTCGGTCACGGCGAAACCGCGGAAAGCGGGTTTGTCAGGATGGCGTTTTGAGGTTTTGGCTGCTCAATAAATTTTCGCCGTTTTTGTAAAAGATATTGCGCCTGTCCTCGTCGGTTATATCCGCGGACAGAACCGCCCCTATGCCGTGGTGGGTGTCAAACCACGGCAGATCCGTCCCGAATAAAATCTTTTGGGAACCGGCTGTTTCGCACAGCAGCTCAATCGCGCCGCGATTATCCATGACCGCCGTGAGCTCACACATCATATTCGGGCATTCCTTCGCGATTTCCGCGCCGTATTTCCAGTCCCCGTGAAAACTGTGGCCGCATATAAAAACCGCATTGGGGTAACGGTCGGCAACTTTTTTTACCACATCCGCCCCGTCGTTTGCGCTGTGGCCCCATGTGTGCAGCAGAGCGGGCAGCCGGTTGTGATCCATGTATTCCAAAAACGGGGCATACACGTCGTCTGTGAGCGGCGTCTGGTGAAAATCGCAGTGAAATTTGAATCCGAAATAATATTGCCGGTTTTTTTCGAAACGGCCGACGGTTTCCTTGAAATTTGTCCTGTGCGGGATAATTGAATGATAAGCCAAAAAATATTCGGGAAACCGTTTTGCCTCGTTTAAATTGTATTCTTCTTCAAACTCGGCGTAATCCAGCGCGTAATGCGAGCAGAACACCGTGAGTTTTGTATTGCAGCGTTTCATCGTCTCTATCATTTTTTCCGGGCTGTGAGAGGGAAAATATGAACCCGCCATATAGTGCATATGCGCGTGAAAATCGAGTATGCGGCAGTTCTCAAGCCTGCCGGATTCCCAAAAGGCCCGGGCAAGCTGTGATTTGTTGTCGATCATAACTTGGCCTCCCGCAGAATTCTCTTTAAGTTTCCCCCCGCTATTTTGACTTTGTCCTCTTCGCTTATTTCGGCGTGTTTTATAACCAGCATATGCGCCCCCATATACGATATGGGAAATCCGCTCCCGAATAATATTTTTTCGGCCGGATATTTTTTTCGCATATCCTTCAGCCCGCAGTCTGTCAGCATATTGGTCAAATCTAAGCATAAATTGGGGTAGGCGTCCAAAAACGGGCGGAGAAAACGGTCGCTGGGCCAGCAGTCGTCCAACGTGAGTATGACGGTCAGCTTTGGAAAATCCCGCATGATATCATCCGCCCCTTCAAGGGAAATCCCGCGCGAGGTATTGAGAAGCACGGGAATTTTGCGCTCTTGGGCCATTTCGAGGTAATCCCCTATCGCGATCCTGCGCGCGAGATACCTGTGGGCTTTGGGATTGATTGTGAGCGCGCAGATATTGTTTTGTTTCATCTCCTGCGGCAGCTCGTCCGGGGAAGGGATCTCCGCCGTACAGGAAGGGAGTATATGCCAGACGCCTTTTAAATTCTCCGCGCCCTTTATATCTTTTGCAAGCGAGTTATTGGCGAGTATCGCCTCTTTTATCGTTTTGAGCACCAAGCCCCCTTTGATTTGGGCCCGGTTCATTTCCCTTGACAATTCGTCTATATCCGCGCAGCATTTCAAGTTTTCCGCGCTTGTCTGCGGCCCGTAGTTTAGATTGCAGTCCCAAAATTCAAGTTCCATAAAAATAACCCCGCTTTCTATAAGTTCCCATCCGCGTAATTGATCGCCTCGGCGACCTCCTCCATGTTCGTTTCGTTCATGTTTATATTCATGGTGAAACGCAGGCAGCGCGATAAAATATCGAGCGATTTCGGGCACATATCCGGGCTGTACTGCACATTTCCGCGATAGTTCGGGTCCTTCCAGGGATACCCCGTCGAAGAAGCGGAGCGTTTTTCCAAGATCGCCTCCCAGTATTTGTATATATGCCTGTCGGGGAAGCCCTCGTTGTAGACCGAACCGATATAAAGGCCCGCGTCACCCATTTTTTTTGCCATTTTTTTCGCGGATTCGCCGTCTTTCGCAATGAGCGAAACCGAAAACCCGCAGTCGCCGTCCGGGTCGTCCACATGCTGCAGCACATAGTTTACCGGCGTGTCAAGGCAACTCAGCAGCTTTTTTTTCAAGGGGCGCGTTTTGCCGAGTATCATATCGAGTTTTGACAACTGCACCCTCGCCACCGCCGCGCAGAGCTCGTTCCCGCGTATGCCGAGCTGGGTGTACGGCGCAAGTTTCGAGCCCTGCGAAAGTCCGCTTTTCCACATCGGCGACCCGGGGTCGTGGGCGTATATGCCGCGCAAAAACGTGTCTTCGTCATTGGCGAAAAATACGCCTCCTTCGCCGCACATGATGACTTTGAAAAAATTCAGGCTCCAGGCGAACGCTTCCGAATTCACGCCGGTATATTCGCCGAAGTATTTCGAGCCGATCGCCTGGCAGGCGTCCTCGATTAAAGCGATACCGTGTTTTTTGCAGACTGCCCTGACCGCGTTTATTCTGCCCGGTATGCCCTGCATGTGCACCAATATGACTCCTTTTGTGTACGGCGTTATCTTTTTTTCCACATCATCGGGGTCCAGTCCCAAAGATTCGTCGATTTCCGCAATCACGGGAACGGCTCCCGCGTTTGTGACGGCTGAAGCCGTCGATATATACGTATATGCCGGCACAATGACTTCATCTCCGGGACCTATGCCGTTGGCCGAAAGACAGAGCGTGAGCGCGCTCGTACCCGAAGCCACCATCAAGGCCCCTTTCACGCCGATTTTTTCGCGGAGCTCTTGTTCAAACAACGGACATTCCCTTGTTTCCCCTTCGCCTGCGTACCGAAACAATGTTCCGGGATTTTTCAGCACCCTCGTGACCGCTTCGATTTCAAGCTCATCCACCGCATTCCATCCGAGCCCGCCGCCCGGCAGCGGCGTTTTGATTATTTTTTCGCTCATATAAATATCCCCCTCATATTTTTGTTAGACCCATTATACCAAATCCGATAAAATATTGCAACTGCTTTCGGCAATATTTTTTTCCAAAGTCAGCTGCGGTAGGTGTACTCGCCGCGTTGTTTCAAATCGATTTCGATTTGGGCGCCTCCGTATTTCTCCGGCAGCACGACGCTCAGCTTAAGGCCGCGCCGTGCCCGAAGGGTAAACTCCAATTTGCCGCCCTCCCAGCTTATATCGGCCTCGCCGCCGATAAAACGCATATTTTCGACAAAACCCGCCTCAATTCTCGAAAAGTCCACAGCCGGAAGAACAAACAGCCTCCCGCCGGAATGCCGCAGCAGCATTTCCTGGATCGCGTTCACCGCGCCCATGTTGGCATCGAGCTGTACGGGAGCGAAAGCCCCGCCGAGATCCATGCTCGCGCCCATGTGCCGGTAGTCGTTGTGCGTCGTGAAAAGATTGTCGCCCAGGCAGCCTTTTGCGAGCGTATCGAGGCACTCAACGGCCTTTCCGGCTTCTTTGAGCCGCGACCATATGCATGACATATGCGCGAGCGACCACCCCGATTGTCCCCTGAGGAGCCGGAGTTCCACCGCTTTTTTGAAAGCGCCGAAAAGCGGCCCGCCGGTGCGGCAATTTATTTCGTTTCCCGGAAATACGGGATATATGTGCGACAAGTGGCGGTGGTTGTAATTGTCGTCGAGGTCGGGTGACATCCATTCCTTTACCGCTCCGTCGGAATTTATCATGTATTCGGGTATTTTTAAAACTATTTCGGCCCAGGCGCGTATTTTTTCTTTGTATGCCGCGTATTTTTTTTCATCGAGTTCAAAAGACAGCGAAATCAGCCTGGAAAACAGATCTTTCATTATGGCGAAATCCATCGTGGAATTTTTTACCGAAGGGCACGGATGCCCCATAAACTCGCCGTACTCGTCCGGCATGAGGTTTGCCGGCGTGTTTTCGGGAGATACCGACGGGCAAATGAGGCATTTGCCGTTTTCGTCGTATTTTACGTAGTCTTCGTAGAACAGCGCGGTTTCATACATAAAGGGCAAAATATCGCTTTCGAGCAGCTCCAAGTCGCCCGTATACAGATAATAATCGTGGAACATGCAGGCAAGCCAACCCGCCGCCCCGATATAGTTTGTTATAACCGGAACGGCGACGCACGGCTGGCTGTTTTCCGGAGAGGTGTAGACGGGGACATGTATCCCGCGGCAGCCGAATATGTTTTTGGCGTTGAGCCTGTAGCTGCCGAGCTCCGAGGTGTAATACTTTATGAGTGCCCTGTATGCGTATTCAAGCCCGCCCGCATATGCGTGCCAGTATATCATCTGCACATTTTCGTTTGCCACATGGGCGCACCAGGGCAAATTATATGTGCCGTGCCACAAGCCGTACAGCGGGAACGGATTTGAGTCTTCCGCCGTGCCGCAGATGAAAAGATACCTGCCGAATTTCCAAAGCTGTTCGAGCAAAAGGTTGGGCGCTTTGGAGTCATACGCCTCGTCGAGCAGCGTTTCGGCCGGAGTGTCATGTGCGTGAGTTTTGTCAGGCAGCCGGAGTTTCACGCTTTCGTACAGCGGTTTATGGAGGGCCGCGTGGCGTTCGAGCAAAACGTCATAAAGCTCCTCACTCTCAAAGCAGCGGGCAATACCGTCCATCATTTTGCGCATATCGCCGAATATTCCGGCCGTTTCGCCGCTTGAGGTAACGAATGTTTTGATGAGCACCGTGATATTTTCGCCGTAAGTATTCAGCGTATCTGCGCCCGCTTCGGTTTGGTAGAGTTTTTTGATTTTGGCCGCGCCCGAAACCCGCATCGCCATTCCGAAGGTTTTTTGGCCGATATCCGCGCTGTAACAATAAAATCCGCGGTTTTCATCCGTGTCGGCGGCGCTTTTCCGAGAAGGGGCGAGGCGCGCGATATATTGCGCGCTCGCGGGGTCAAAATTATTTTGAGGCTCAAGCCATAAGAAATTTTCATGCGGTGTGCTTCCCGATATTTTGACAACTGCGATATCGTCGGCGCGCGAGACGAACATTTTTCGCTCAAAAGAATCGCCGCCGATGTCAAATTCGGCGAAAATTTCGCCCGTTTCCATGTTTATGCCGCGCCTGTACGCCGAAAACGCCTTTTCGACCGGAAATGTTATCCGCAGCGACCCGAGAGGCACCGGGATTTTATGAGCGGAGCGAAACCCGCTTTCGGCGAGCGCGGAGCTTATCATGTTGTTTGCCTTTTTGTATTCGCCGCAGTCGACGGCTTTTCTTGTATCTTCGAGCGCGGAGCTTATATCGGGCAGTTTTTCGCCGGTTATGCCGTCGCACCACAGCGCGTGGTTGTTGATGACGATATTCTCCCGCGAGACCCACCCGTGCATCAAAATTCCGGTTTTCCCGTTGCCGCACGGGAGCGCGCCGCGCCACGGGTCCCCGTAAAATGAAGCCGGCCTGCGGAAATATATTGTATTATTTGCATCCATATGCCAAATCCTCCCTGAGCTTTTTAAAATCATTTTACACCGGCCGCGCAAAAATGTCAAGTTTTATTTTTCATTAATCTCAAAAACAGCTTGCATAAGCCGCAAAAATGTGGTAGAATCAAAGCATTACAATATTTAAGGAGAAATAAATATCATGTCGGAAAAACAATTATTTGTCATATCGCACACGCACTGGGACAGGGAATGGTACAACACATTTCAGGAGTACCGCACACGGCTCGTGCGCCTGATCGACAAACTGCTCGACATCATGGAAAACGACCCGGACTACAGCTATTTTCATTTCGACGGGCAGACCGTGATGATTGAGGACTATCTGCAGATCCGCCCGCAAAACCGGGATAGGCTGTACAAACTGATCAGAGGGGGCCGCATAATAATCGGACCGTGGTATGTGATGCCCGAATCATGGCTCTGCGCGGGAGAATCGCTTGTCGCCAATTTAAACCGCGGCTTCGACATAGCGGAATCCATAGGCGTAAAGCCTTTAAATTGCGGCTACGTCGTGGATCTGTTCGGCCACAACCCGCAGTTTCCGTTGATTTTACAGGGGTTTGGAATCGACAACGCCCTGTTGTTTCGCGGGATAGGGGATTACCCGAAAAATATGTTCAACTGGGAAGCCGCCGACGGTTCGAGGGTCACTGTTTCGAAAATGAGCGCGGACCGCTGTTACTCCAATTTTTATTTCGCGCTCAGATACCCGTTTGAGGACAGGGAATTTGAAATCGGCGAAATGTTTGAGCGCATGAACAACTTGATTGAATATATGGACTCAGAGCAGCTTTGCGATATTTATTTGCTGATGGAGGGCTGCGACCATGTCGAAGCGGAGCCGCAGCTCCCGGGGCTGCTGCGCCGGCTCGAGGGCAGGTACGAAAACATGAGTATACATATCGCCTCGTTCGAGCAGTACATGGACGCGGTACGCGCCGCGAATCCGGAGCTTGAAACATTAAAGGGCCCGCTTTATTATACCGGGCACACGGGCATGCACAACGTCGTGCTGAAAAACGTGCTGTCGTCGATGGTGTGGAACAAGCAAGCGAACGACAAATGCGAGACAAAATTATCGCGGTTAGTCGAGCCGATGGACGCGATACTCGGTTTAATCGCGGATAAAGGCGATTTGCCGCAAAGCGAAAACGAAATTACCGGCA
>WQXD01000132.1 GCA_009785015.1 Oscillospiraceae bacterium
TGCATTTGAGGGCCAAAATATTCAAGCTCGGCAGACTGCAGTTCGAGCCGGGCAAGCTCACCACTCTGCCTCCCGAAAATTTGGGCCTGCATTTAAAAAAGGGCGACCCGATTTTAAACGTGCACATCCCGAGGGGCGGAAAGTTGGATGAGGGGGCCTGCTTGGATTCGTTTGAATGCGCAAAGCGGTTTTTCCCGGAGGTTTTGGGCTATGATTTCGCGGCGTTCGGCTGCTTTACGTGGATGTTTGACCCCGCCTTTGAAAAGCTTCTGCCGCCGGATTCCAATATAATGAAATTCCAGAAGATGTTTTCGCTGTTTTCCGGCGAGGAAGCGTACTGGGGGCTGGATTATGTTTTTGTGAACATAACAAAGGAAAATATAGGGGAAGCTCCCACGGATACATCCTTCCGGAAAAACCTCGTCGAGTATCTTCTCTCCGGCGGGAAAATGCATTCCGGCGCGGGCTACAGGCTCAATCTATAGACATGCGGATAATACAAAACGACAACGAAATCGGGGGAAAATCAAAGATAGGCAAAAAAACCGCCGTGGCGCTGGGAAATTTTGACGGTTTTCACATCGGGCACATGACGCTGCTGGAAAGAATAAAAAAGTACGCGGCGCAGGACCCCGAAAGGCGGGCTTCGTGCGTGTGGACTTTTTCGGAGCACAGCCAAAATATTCTGTCCAACGATTTCTCCGTGCCCTATATCACCGCCAAAGAGGAAAAGGCGGAAATCGCCGCGCAAAACGATATAGATTACCTTATATTCCAGGATTTCAATCTCGTGCGCTATTTCGCCCCCGAAGAATTTATCGACAGGGTAGTCGTGGATTATCTGAATGCGGGGCTCGCGGTCTGCGGATATAACTACCGTTTCGGCAGGGCCGGTACGGGCAATGCGGAATTTTTGCGCGAGAGCCTGGCGAAAAAAAACATAGAAACCGCGATAATCCCGCCGGTCATATGCGAGGGGCAGGCCGTTTCGTCGTCTTTTATCAGGACGCTGATAAAAATCGGCGACATGCCGAGGGTCGAAAAATTCCTGGGCAGGCCGTTTTCGATAAAATTCCCCGTGGTATGCGGAAAGCAGACGGGCAGAAAAATAGGGGTGCCCACGATAAACCAGCTTTTCCCCGAAGGGCACATAATTCCCGCCTGCGGGATATACGCCTGCACCTGCGAAGTGGGGGGGAAAGTGTACGCGGCGGCGAGCAACATCGGGCTGCGCCCCACGACGGGCGGGGATTTCTTGAATTCCGAGACGCATATAATCGATTTTGACGGAGATTTATACGGCGAGAAAATAAAGGTAAATTTTCACATGAAGTTCCGCGATGAAATAAAATTCGCCGATCTGAGCGAGCTCAAGGCGCAGATACAAAAGGATATAGAGTTCGCGCGGACGGCGCTTGATTATTAAAGTGAACTACCACGACCCAAAAGAGGTCGTGGCTTCGGGTGCAAACTCTAAGCCAAGTTCACCAGACTAAGATAGGCGAAATCCTATCTACGATATTTAGGTCATAATACCTTCGGTTGTTGGTACAGACCGTTGCTCTATTGTCTGTAATTAAGAAGAGTTGAGTGGTAAGGCTCGGTGTTGCAGATGTAAAAAGCCTATATATCATTGTCGAGTACAAGTCGGAAAAACGCTATGGTAACAGTAGTGCAGAGTACGCATTACCTACGAAAGTAGGATTTAACTAAAAAGGGGAAGAAAATGGTAGTCTATGTAATTAGCAAAAGTGGTAATCAATTGATGCCAACCACGCCAGCGAGGGCAAGGAAGAAATTGGAATCAGGACGAGCAAAGTGTATAAGGCGAGAACCATTCACCATCAAATTAACTTATGAAAGTGGAGAAGCAGCTCAACCTTTATGCCTTGGAGTAGATACGGGAAGTGACAAGTTGGGTTCTGCAGTTGTTGACGAGGATAACAACGTGTATTATATGTCGGAGGTGCAAGTTAGGAATGACATAGCAGAAAAGATGAAACAGAGGTCGAAGTATCGCAGAAACAGGCGAAATAGAAAGACACGATATCGTAAGCCAAGATGGAACAATAGAAAGAACAGTATACGCAAGGATAGGTTTAGCCCAACGATGAGAAGCAAGATAGAAAGCCACGTCAAGGAAGTCAATTTCGTAAAAAGTATATTGCCGATTGCAGAGGTAATAGTGGAAACAGGAACATTTGACCCGCATGCACTAAAAAACCCCGATGTACTGAAAAACAAGTGGCTATATCAAAGAGGAACAAATTACGGATATGCAAATACAAGAGCGTTTGTTCTACACAGGGACGAACATGTATGTCAACATTGCAAAGGGAAAAGCAAGGATAATAGGTTAGAGGTACATCATATACAGTTTAAGAGCGAACAGGGGTCAGACGATGTTGAAAATCTAATTACGTTGTGCAAAAATTGTCATAACGAGGTACATAAGCTCGTGATTAAGCTCAATGTAAAAGGTAAGGTAAAAGGCATGTTGAAACACGCAACACAGATGAACAGTATTCGTGTACAATTATTGAGAATTGTGAATTGCAGGAAGACGTTTGGATATATCACGAAAGAGCATGTGTGGGCAATGGAGCTTACCAAAGAGCACTATAACGATGCAATAGCAATTGCTTGCCTGAACAATATTGAACGAGATGGTTCTGTTGACCTTGCATTCAAAACAGATAGAGTGATATACAAAAAGTGCGTACCATATAGGGATATGCAAAAAAATAAGGGTGTGCGTAACGAGCAACATATACCTACGGGAAAAATACAAGGATTTCGTAAGTTTGACAAGGTTTTGTACAATAGTAAGGATTACTTCATCAAAGGCAGGATGTCAACAGGGTATGCAATACTTATGGATATTACTGGTAAGGAAGTCAAGCTCAAACCTATACCCAAATTCACTAAAATGAAGAGGTTGGAGGCAAGAACTTCATGGATTATACAAGTGCGAACTATTCTAAAGACAGCGTAAGCAAGGGAACCGTAGAAAAGCGTATACGCAAACAGGGTTAACAATTAGTTAAAATGGCAATTCATCCCCGACCCTAAAGAGGTCGCGGTTTTCTTGCCAAATTTATATAAAAAAGCAAAAGGAGAAATAATATTGGATACCAAGGAGAAAAGCAATTCGGAAATCAACCTGAACGTAAAAATCCCGCCGGAGCAGGCCGACGGGGGTTTTTCCATGAGAGACGTGGTTTTGACCGTTTACGGCGCGAAAAAAATATTTTTCGCATGGTGCTGCATCGGCCTGATTTTGGGGCTGGCAGCGGCCGGATTCTACTATATGACGCAAAAAGACGCCGACGTCCCGGGGGACGTTTCGGTCACGCTCACGCTGAACTACTACGGGGCGGAGTCGAACTTATACCCCAACGGGGCGAAATGGTTTTCCATGCGCTCATTTACCAATACCGCCATATTCGAAAGCGCGCTGGAAAAACTTGAGCTCGGCGTCACGGTGGGCGACGTGATAAATGAGGTGGAGATAACGCAGGCGGAGGGCAAATACAACATTTTTACATTCACCATACCGTACGGGGGAAACGTATTCGCCAATAACGCGGATAAAAAAGATTTTCTGCAGGCGCTGTGCGGGGAGTATAAAAAACATATCACGGACAGATACTACTCAAAGGGCACCGTGGGCAAACTGTACGAACAGCATTTGAGCGAGTTCGAGCAGCAGATACAGGACGCCGCGCTCTGGGAACCGGACCCGTTCAGCTTCGAAAACAATTTCAAGACAATCGGCGATTTTTACGCGGAACTCGAATCGATTCTGATCAGGCTGTACTCCGAAGAGCCCAACTATGAATCGCCGGAGGGGCTCAATTTCGAGGATTACTCGAAACAGATGTACGATATACGCAGCAAGGATGTCGAAGAATGGTCGTCGAAACTGCAGTACAATATATACATACGCAATATCGACAAATTCAAACAGGAATCGCAGTACGGCATCGACGCCCTGGAGAGGGAGCGCCAATACAACCTCGAGCTCGCCGCTTCATACAACGAGCTGCTCGCTTCGTTCCAGCAAAAAGATTCCCAGGGGGCTATAGTGCCGGAAGCGGTAGGCGTTTTAAAAGAAGCGCAGCACTGCATTTTGACCGCGGCGGAGCTTCAAAAGCAGATAAACAAAATGAAATCCGACGTGGAAATGCTGGAGGCAAACGAGCCGTCAATCCTCTCCAACAGCCGCGAAGCGGAAACCGCGCTTTTGGCCGCGGCTGCCGGGCTGAAAAAAAACCAGGAGAACGTGTACGGGGTGATCTATGATCACTATGAGCGCCTAAATTCGCGCGAGGCCGAAAATTCCGTGCTGTATTCAAATCCCGCAGTGGTCACATCCGACGGGCAGCCGGCTTCCTCGGGCGCTTCCATGATGCGGCTCGCGCTGATTGTCGCGGGGCTGACCTTTGTCGGATTCGCGGTCGGTTTTTTTGCCACCTTTGTCAAGAAATACCTCCCCGACAAAAAGCTCAAATGAGCGGTTTGGAACTCTCGCGCACCAAATCGAAAACGGCCTCCCTGAGCAGCGCTTCGTCTCTGCCCTCGTTGGCTATGGCCGTTATGTTTTCGATTTGACCGGTTACATCACGCGTTTCGCCGTTTTTTAATATGAATATTTTGTCGTGGGTGGTCCCGTCGACGTTTTCGTCGCTGTAAAACAGCTCTTCATACAGTTTTTCCCCGAGGCGCAGACCCGTGACTTCGATTTTTATATCCACTTCCGGCTCATATCCCGAAAGCCGTATCAAATCCGCGGCCAAATCATACATCTTCACCGGCTGCCCCATGTCCAAGACAAATATTTCCCCCCCTTTGGCAAACGCGCCCGCGTTGAGGACCAAACCGGCCGCTTCGGGTATCGTCATGAAGTATCTTATCATGTCTTTGTGGGTGAGCGTGACGGGGCCGCCCGCGGCGATTTGGCGCTTGAATTTCGGGATTACGCTGCCCTTTGACCCCAGCACGTTTCCGAATCTCACCGCGGCGAGCTCGGTGCCCCGCCCTTCCGACGCCTTTATTATGAGTTCCGCCATGCGTTTTGTGGCGCCCATGATATTCGCGGGGTTCACCGCCTTGTCGGTTGAAATCAATATAAATTTTTTGACGCCGCCTGCAATACAGGAATTTATCACGTTTTGCGTGCCCGCGACGTTGTTTTTGACCGCTTCAAACGGGTTGAGCTCCATCATGGGCACGTGTTTGTGCGCCGCCGCGTGGAACACCGCATACGGCTGATACGACCGCACTATATCCGAAAGCCGTTTCGTGTCGCGCACCGACCCGAGGCACAGCCTGTATTTTTCCGGGCTGTACAAACCCTGCAATTCCTCGTTTATCTCATAGAGCCCGTTCTCGTCAAAATCGTATATGACAAGCTGCCGGCAGCCGGCGGCGAGCGCCTGCCTGCACAATTCCGAGCCTATGCTCCCCGCCCCGCCCGTCACCATGACGACGCGGTCGTTCAAAAAATTTTTTACCGTTTCCATATCGGTTTCGACCGCGCTTCTGAACAAAAGATCCTCGATGGTCACGTTTTTGAGCCCCGTATCGTCCTTTTGCAGATAGTCCTGCATATCCATGAAATTTTGAAAAGATTTCATCGGAAGTTTTGTTACAATGCATTTTCGGTAAATATCATACAATTCGTCTTTTGTGGCGTTGGGCAGCGCCACGATTATTTCCCGCGCTTTAAATTTTTTGCATATGGTTTCGATGGAATCTATGGAGCCGGCTATTTTTACCCCGCATACCTTCAAGCCGATTTTCGCGGGGTCGTTGTCGACTACGGCGACCGGATAAAACGTATCGTTGTTTTTGGCGTCGTAAGCCCGTTTTATCAGCATCGCCCCCGTATCCCCCGCCCCGACTATAACCGCCCGCCCGCCGCTTTGCTTGGAGGCGTGCATCGAGGATTTCACCCAGGCCACGGAGCGCGGCATGGTGCGCATCCCGGAGCTCACCACAAAAAACAACACACCGTATATGAGCGATATGGATCCGGACATGTCCCCGAGGGCCGCGTATTTGAGCCCGAGGAGCACAAGAGAGCTCAAAGCGGCCATAATGGCTTGCCGAAACATCACCTCTACGCCCGCGTATTTCCATAAACTGCCGTAACAGCCCAGTACAAGGCTTAAAATCACCGATATACCGGTCGCCGCCGCGGCGTAAAGGCACAGCAGCTTTACAGATGCCGCCGGAATCTCCCCTTCATAGCGCAGAAAAGCCGCCATCCAATACGAGCCCGCCGCCACCGCGACATCGGCGAACAGCAAAATCAATTTTTTGTATATCAGTTTCATATCTTTTCTTCTTCTCTCTTACCTATACTAATTTGACTCGCCATAACGCCGAGGCATACCCATACAAGCGGCGTGGTGAGCGGGACTTCCACGCAAAAAAAACTCTGTATGGTGTAACTCAGCGCCGCCGCCCCGAAGGCGAGCAGAAGCGGGTTGCCAAACGCCTTTTTTACGGCCGAGGCCGCCAATCCCCCCAAAAAAACCAAATACGAAATCAACGCCGGAATCCCCATACAAACCGCAATCTGCAAAAATATATTGTGCGCCTTGTCAAAATACACTCCGTTTACAGCCAGGGATTCGAGCTGAGTATCTTTGCCCAGCGCGTAATAGAACGCGTCGGGCCCCGCCCCGAAAACCGGCCGGTCAAAAATCACGGCAAATCCGCGTTTCCAGACCCAGCCGCGGCCCGAGCCGAACTTATCGTCGAAATTTCCGTGCAGTATCTCCCGCAGCTGCCACAGCGTATTGGTCGGAGTCTCGGCCCAGCGCGGCGCCATGATTTCCAGAAATACAATCCCCGCAATCAGCGCGGCGGGCAAAAAAGCAATTCCCGAAATTTTCATTATCCGCTTCGGCCATTTTTTCAGTATCAAAACCAAACAAAGCCCAATAGCGAGAAGCCCCGCGGCAATAAGGGCAAATACCATAGGAGACACCACTTCAAACCTGAGCAAAAAGGCCCGGTCACTCCACGGATAAACCTCCGGTGCGAGTTCACACAGCTCTTTTTGGGCCGAAACATAAGCGTTAAACCACGCGTAGGCGGCGCACCAGCAGGCGAGCACGATCAAAAGCCTGCCGAATTTCTTTCTGTCGGAAAGCCAGTACGGAATAAGGACCGCCATCGAAACCGCCACCGCCACATAACTCGCATCGCCGTGAGCGATCAGCATCAGCACAAAAGACACCGCGCTGGCGGCCAAATACACAACATCCCATTTAAAAAACGTGTCCGAAACCGCGAAAAGCGCCCCGAACAGTATCACCGAAAAGGTGCAGTAGGCCGAGACGATATTGACATTTCCGAGAGTGGTGCGGAAATACGCGGAAAGCGGCCCGTAAGCCGGATAATCGGCGAAAGGGAACAGCTCGAAGAGATCGGTCCCCGTAAACTGCATAATGCCGTACAGCGAGACCAGAACCGCGCTTGCCGCCGCTGCCAGAAAGTGCCAGCGCCTCGGTTTATAGAATTTGGCAATTATGAAAAACACGGCCCCGTAACACAAAAAGCTTATAAATCCCTCATAACGCCCCGGATATCCCATCCAGACCACATCTTTTATATTTTCGCCCCAGGGCAGCCGTGAAGCGGTGAGCGCGCTGAGCAGGCAAAAGCCGAGAAAGGCGACTAACGCCCACTGCGAAACGGCGAGCGCCCCCGGCGGTTTGGCCGCGGCGGGACCGCTTGTATTCGCGCATTTCTTTATAATCAGCGCGATGACAAGCGGCGCCGCGAACAGAGCTGTCAAAATCCAGAAAAAAAGCGTTTTGTCGTAGGTTATATTCACATATTTCGAATTCCACAAAAACAACGGGTAAACCGCCGCGAGCCCGATAAAAAACATCGGCGCGATGACGTCTATGGTCGCCTCCGCCCTTTTTTCGTATATCTGTTTTTTTTGATTTTTTTTCTTTATATAATCCTTGTAATTGACATTTTGCTTGTTTTTTCCCATAAACCCCCCACGCCATCCGTATATTTCGGAAATATCCCCGCTACAAAATTATTATATCATATCGCCGAATAAATATCAACGATTTTTTTGACAAAAAAAATAATATGTGGTATAATGTTTGTAAATTCCATTATTTTAATTTAAATAATTTTGAGGAGGATAACCAAATGAACCCCAAAGACAGGCAGATATTACGGGAACTCGCGGCGCGGTATTATGAGCTGGCAAAAAGCGACGAAAACTCAAACAGGGTGCTTTTGTACAAAGGCGTAAACGACTTGAAAATGATACGCCCCGTCGTTTTGATCGATGAGATACCGTGGGGACAAATGAATTTCGACGGCGGGCTCACTTGCGAATGCGAAGACAAAAACCTTCACGGAATCGAGTATCATTTCAGAATGGGCATATTCCGCGAAAAACATTTCCCCACTGACAATTATCTTTTTCCGTACTGGCCCGTGCGCAAACACGGCGGATCCGGAGGCATGGCCGGAATTGAAAGGGATGTGAAGACCCATCACGAGGAGGGCTGGAACATCATGGCGCAGGAATACCACGATGTGCTCCCCGACGAAGAGGCCTTGGAAAAACTGCACTGGGTGCCGGGTGGCTATGACGAAAAAGCCACCATGAAGCAGTATGAATTTATGGGCGAGTTGCTGGGCGACATTCTCCCCGTCAAAATAGTGGGGCACGATTCGGGGATGGGTCTGACCCTGTGGGATCAGGTGGCTTTGTTTCGGGGGGTTACGCCGCTTCTGACCGATCTCGCGGAGCGTCCCGAATTCATGCACAAAATCGCCCGCAAAATCACCGACGGGTATATAAAGTCGGTGGGCGAAGCGGTGAAATACAACCTGCTGGGCGTGGATTACCCCACCCTGCACTGCAGCCCCGCGTTCACCGACGATTTGGCTCCGGTCACGGATTTCGACCACATAGAGCCAAAGCATACATGGGGGCGCGGCGTGGCGCAGATATTCGGCGATGTATCCCCCGAAATGCACGACGAATTCGACACGCAGTATCAAATCGAAGCCACAAAGGATTTCGGATTGGTGTATTACGGCTGCTGCGAAAGGTTGGACAATAAGATACATCTGTTGAAAAAAATGAAAAACCTGCGCAAGATATCCATAACCCCCTGGTCGGATCCGGACGTCGCCGCGCAGCTTATCGGCAAAGACTATGAGATGTCGGTAAAAATGAACCCCGCGAATGTAAGCGCGGGTTTTGACGAAGAAGTGATCAAAAACGAGTACAGGCAGATAGCCGCGGCCGCCAAAAGAAACGGCTGCGCGTTCGACATAGTTTTAAAGGATATATCGACTGTGGAAAACAAGCCGCA
>WQXD01000133.1 GCA_009785015.1 Oscillospiraceae bacterium
CCTTCTGGGTCAAGGTCCGCGCGAGTAAGCCCGTCTCTGGCTAAAATTTCATCAAAAGAAATTCTCGCCCCCGTATCATTTTTCAAGCGTTCTTCCGCGAGCGCGAGAAGCCGCTCGTCCTCGAGCTCCTCCAGATCTATTTTTGCCTTCGCCATCCTTGCCTTCGGATATTGTTTTTTCAGCTTGCTGTATGCTGCATTCACATCGATGCTGTCGTCGAAGTTCACTATTATCGAGTTCATCGCTTTTTCTCCTTTTTTCGAGCAATTGTAAAATATTCGCTTTATTTAACGGTATTTGTTCCACTTTTTTCCCCAATCACGTTTTCGACGCTGATTTGCTTGACATAGTCGCCCCTACATATAAGAAGTACATTATATCACCATCGGGGATAGATGTCAACTATTTTACCGCATTGTTTACAATTAATTTCCACGCAAAAAGCCCGCAGCGTGGATCACTGCGGGCTTTTCTATCGGTCTTTTCTTTGGAGCTAATGGTGGGATTTGAACCCACGACCTGCTGATTACGAATCAGCTGCACTACCCCTGTGCTACATTAGCTTACAGTTCTATTTTATCAGATTTATAAAGACTTGTCAAGGCTTAAATTAAACTTTTTATATTTTTTGACTTTTTTTAACAATTTTTAAATATTTTGTGTTATACTATACTATATAGGTAGATACGCAAATACAATCGAAGGGGTGAGCAAAGTTTGCCTGATTATATACTTGGCATAGATATAGGTACCTCGGCGTGCAAGGCCGCCGTTTTTGACAGGTCCGGCCTCGTGGTGGCCTCCCGCACCGGCCCGTACCGCACATATTATCCCAAAGAAGGTCATGTCGAGCAGAAACCCGCGGAATGGTGGGCCGCCGTATGCGAATCGGTAAAGGATATATTTTCGTCAAATGAGGCAAATCCGGCGGATATAAAGGCCGTGGGCATCGACGGCCACAGCTGGTCGGCGGTGTTAATCGACAAAACCGGCGAAGTTTTGTTTGACAATCCCATGTGGATGGACACAAGAGCGGCAAACATATGCGGCGAAATAAAGAAATCCGAATTCGGGGACGGGATTTTCGGTTTATGCGGCAATCCCCTCGCCCCCACCTACACGACCCCGAAGCTCATATGGTTTGGGCGCAATTATCCCGATGTATTCAAAAAGGCATATAAGGCGCTGCAATCCAACAGCTATATAGTCTACAAGCTGACGGGTAAACTGTCTCAGGACCCCTCGCAGTGCTACGGCCTGCATTTTTACGATATGAAAAAAAAGACCTGGGATAAAAACATGGCCGAATCCTTCGGTATAAACATAGATATAATGCCGGATATCTGCGACTGCCACCACATAGCCGGGCAAATCACATACGAAGCGGCCGCCCAAACGGGCCTGTTACAGGGTACGCCGGTTGCGGCGGGAGGCGTCGATTCGGCCTGCGGGACGCTCGGGGCGGGAGTTATCAAAAGCGGGGAAACCCAGGAGCAGGGCGGGCAGTCGGGAGGCATGAGCATCTGTCTGGACGAATTTACGCCTCATGAAAAATTGATCATGTGCCGTCACGTCGTGCCGGACAAATATCTGCTTCAGGGCGGCACCGTGGGAGGCGGCGCGTCGTTTAAGTGGCTGCGGGAAAATTTTTTCCCGGATTTGAGTTTTTCCGAAATGGACGCGCTCGCCCTTCAGATTATACCCGGCTCGGACGGGACGATATTTTTGCCGTATATGGCGGGAGAACGCAGCCCGATATGGAATCCCGGGGCCAAAGGGGTGTTTTACGGATTTGATTTTTCAAAGAGCAAAGCGCATTTTGTGCGCTCCGTGATGGAAGGCGTGGCGTATTCCCTTTTGCACAACCTCGAAACCGCAAAAGAGACGGGCAGCGTCATAGGGACCCTGTATTCCAACGGCGGGTCGGCGAATTCGGACTTGTGGATGCAGATAAAATCCGACGTGACAAACAAACCCGTGGCTACGCCGCTCGGCGATATGTCGACCACACTCGGCGCGGCCATGCTGGGGGGAGTGGCCGTCGGGATATATGAAGATTTCGAGGACGCCGTAAAAAACACCGTGAGAATCAAAAAAACTTTTTTCCCGAACGCCGAAAACCATCAAACCTATATGAAAAGATATGAAACATATCTGGAAATTTACGAAAACCTGAAGGGCACGATGAACAAAAATATATGAAAGGCGGAAAACCGTGATCACATTCGAAGAAGTGGGGGCGATGCTCGACGAAATAGCCGAGGAAATGCCCGAGGATTTCTACAGGGAACTGAACGGCGGCATTTTTCTTTCGCCCGAAACCAAAATGCACCCCGACAACCCGAAGGACGGCTGCGGCCAAATGAACCTCTATATCGCCGGCGAATATCACAACGAACGCACGGGTTACGGCGGGCTTGGCAGATACATCGCCGTGTACTACGGCTCATTTGTAAAATTATACGGCAGACTCGGGCCGAAGGCCCAAAAAGATGAACTCAGAAGGGTGCTGGTCCATGAATTTACGCACCACATGGAATCCTTGGCGGGCGAGCACGGATTGGAGATAAAAGACGCCGAAAATATAGAGAAATATAAGCGAAATTTTATGAAATAGGCGCAAATCTTTACACGCCGTTAATATTTTTGTGGTAATCTATCGAAAATAACCACAACTGACGAAAAGGAATTTTTATGAACGAAAACGAAAACGATACCGGGGAAGATACGGAGCCCGAAGAAACCGATGTGTTCGAAACGCCCGAGATAGAAAAAACGCAGGAAATGGTGGATGCGGAGTATTTTGCGCCGGAAGCCGAAAAAAAGAGCGTCCCGGAGGAAATCTTCGACTGGATAGAAATTTTTTCAAGCGCGCTTTTGACGGTCATACTGCTTTTCACTTTCATTTTCAGACTCGTGACCGTGCAGGGCCCCAGCATGGAACACACGCTGCACGGCGGGGAAAAAGCCTACGGCGACGCCACTTCGGACAACCTCATAATCTCGAATCTGTTCTATACCCCCAAAAGAGGCGATATAGTGGTGATCCAGGTGCCAAACCCCACTTTTTCGACGCCCATAATAAAGAGGGTGATAGCGACCGAGGGGCAAGTGATCGATTTTGATTTTGAAAAATGGGAAGTTATCATATACGAAAACGAAGAGGCGTATCAAAACGGGAACGGCAGAATCCTGGATGAACCGTATGTGAACCATGAACCGGGCAGGCATATGGACAGCGGGAGTATCGGCGATTCGCTGCCCGTCGTGGTCGAAGAAGGCAAAATATTTGTAATGGGGGACAACCGGAATCATTCCTCGGATTCCCGCGATTGGAGGATCGGGCAGGTCGACGTGAGAAATATCGTGGGGCGGGCGCTCTTAAGGGTTTTCCCCTTCAATAAATTCGGAGCTTTGAATTCCCATGATAACTGACGAAAAAAACAGGGTAAACCCGATACAGTGGTTTCCCGGCCATATGGCGAAAACGCGCAAACTCATCTCGGAAAACCTGCCTTCGGTCGATATAGTTTTGGAACTGCTGGATGCGAGAGCGGTCACCTCAAGCCAAAACCCGGAAATAAAAAAAATAACCGGACGCTTTCAGAAGCCCGTTTTGACCCTGATGAACAAAAGCGACCTGGCAGACGCCGCAATCAACAGAAAATGGGTGGATCATTACAAAAAAAACGGCGGGTACATACTGCCCATAGACTGCAAAAGCGGCGCGGGGATAAGCGGTATTCCGGCAAAAATAAAGGACATACTCAGCGAAAAGACAGAACGGTACAAAAGCAGGGGAATGGAAGGCAGGCGGCTCAGGGCGATGATTTTGGGCATCCCCAATGTGGGAAAATCCTCGCTTCTGAACAGAATATGCTTTGGCGCGAAGGCGAAAGTCGAGAACAGGCCCGGTGTAACGCGCAGCAAGCAGTGGGTATCTTCAAATCTCGGCGTGGATTTGCTCGATATGCCCGGGGTGCTCTGGCCGAAGTTTGAAAGCGAAACGGTGGGCCAAAACCTCGCTTTTATCGGCTCCATAAAAGACGATGTGCTGGACATCGCCGAAACCGCCGTGAAGCTGTGCGGCGCGCTGAGGAAAAAATACCCGGAAGCGCTCGCGGCGCGCTATAAGCTGATTTTGCCGGAACCGGCCGAAGGCGGCGATTACCATATATTTTCGCAGATAGGCAAAAACAGGGGATATATAGCGCCCGGCGGGGAAATCGACGTCGAAAGGTGCGCCAAAACGATTCTGACCGAGTTTCGAAGCGCCAAAATAGGCAAAATTTCATTGGAAGAACCGGAATGATGATTACAAATCAGCCAAACGGCGGAAAAAAAGACAACAAAATAGTCGGGAACGGCGGAGAACTGATCGCCTGCCTGTTTTTGGAGAGCAAAGGCTACGAAATAATCGAAAAAAATTACAGGGCATACCGCAAGGAAATCGACATAATCGCAAAAAAAGACGGATATCTTGTATTCGCCGAAGTGAAAACGAGAAGAACCACCAATTTCGGCGCGCCGTCAGAGAGCGTAAATTACAAAAAACAAAGGCATATACTCTGGGCCGCGAAGAAATATTTGGCCGATCACCTCAGGCTTTATTCCAAGTTTCAACCCAGGTTCGACGTCATAGAAGTATACTGCGACCAAAAAACAAAAAAAAATTATGTGCGCCACATCGAGGGCGCGTTTATTGAATAACTAAATACCAAAGGGGGAAAAAACGGTGACGGATATCAAAGAGCATACAATCCGAAATTTCGCGCTCGGGGACAGAGAGCTCGTAGTCGAATTTTTTGAGCAGATGGGCGGCGAGAGCAGGGCGTTTTTCAACAGGGGCAACGGAAACAAAGCGGGCGCGCTGGAATTCTTCAGAAAAAACGGCGCCGAACCCGAAGCGGTGAGATTTTTGTCGTCTGTAAAAAACGGCGGCGGGGAAATAATGACGGGATATATTTTCGCGTGGGACATGAATTCAAAAATACCCACTTTGGGCATCGCGGTCAGGGATGAGTATAAGGGCAAGGGACTGGGCCGGCTGTTGATAGGGCACCTGACGGATTATTTGGAAAAAAATAATTACGGAGGGGTCATGCTGACCACTTCGTTTGCCAACATAAGGGGCCAAAGCCTGTATACGCGCATGGGATTCGAGCATATCGGCACGCACACGAGCGGCGAACTTTTGTATATTCTGAAATTCAAAAAATGACAAAACACAATGCATAATAAATACAAAGGTCCCCTCTTCATGGCCGCCGCTTCCGTATGCTGGAGTTTCGGCGGAATCTGCATAAAATTTATACCGTGGGGCGCGATGAGCATCGTCGGCCTCCGGGCGCTTTTGGCGATGGCCGTGTTTGCCGTTTACCGCAGGAGCGTCAAAGTGAGTTTCACATTCGGAAATATCATTGCCGCGTTATGCCTTTCGGCGACTACGATCCTGTTTGTGTTCGCAAACAAGATGACTACCGCGGCGGCGGCTATTTTGCTGCAGTTCAGCGCGCCTGTGTTTATCATACTGCTTCAAGCGGTATTTTACAAAAAGAAACCAAAGCTTGCCGAAACCGCCGCCGTATCCGCGACCGTCGCGGGCATGCTGCTGTTTTTTGCCGACCGTCTGGGAGGCGGCGGGGGTTTGGCGGGCAACATTTTCGCGATAGCTTCGGGGCTGTCTTTCGCGGGCGTGTTCGTGTGCAACCAAAGACAGGACGTAAATCCCGAACAGGCCCTGTTTTTGGGCTTTGTCATCAACTCCGCGATAGGGCTGCCGTTTGTCTTCTTTGAAGTGACGGCAAATCCGGCGGCGTGGATTGCCGTCGTATTTTTGGGTGTCGTCCAGGTGGGACTGGCATATGTGTTTTTTTCCGTCGGGATAAAAATAACGCCCGCTTTGCCCGCGTGCCTCATCACCGCCGTGGAGCCCGTGTTAAATCCCGTTTGGGTCGCTTTGGCCACGGGCGAAATGCCCGGCCCGTTCGCGGCGGCGGGCGGAGCGGTGATCGTGCTGACTGTCATAGGGTATAACGTATGGGCCGAAAAACATCGGGAATCAAAGTAAATTCAAAAAAACCGGGGGGATGAAAAATGAATAACATAACCAACATAACCAACATAACCTATCAGAGTACGAGAGACGCGAAAAACGCGGAAAAACTGCCCTGCGCGCAAGTGATAAAACAGGGAATGGCCAGAAGCGGCGGGCTGTTCATGCCCTCTGAAATCGTGGGAACCGATAAAAAAACCATTGAGAGCTTCATAGAAGCGGACTACGACGAAATCGCGTCGCATATACTCTCGCTATATCTGACAGACTACAAAAGATCCGACATAGAAAAAATCTCAAAACAAGCGTACTCAAAGGCGAACTTCCCGGATGGGGCGGCCAAAACAAAAAAAGTGACCGATAAAATCAGCGTGCTCGAGCTCTACCACGGGCCCACTTCGGCCTTCAAGGATATGGCGCTGCAGATCATGCCCCTGCTGCTCAAAAAAGCGTTCGATATAACCGGCGAAAAAAGAAAGGCGCTCATACTCGTGGCCACTTCGGGGGACACGGGAAAAGCCGCCCTCGAGGGCACCAAGAATATCGGCGGCATAGAGACCCTGGTGTTTTACCCCAAGTACGGCGTGAGCGATATGCAGAAGCTGCAAATGGAGACACAGGAAGGCGGCAATTTGGACGTGTGTTCGGTTGAGGGAAATTTTGACGCGTGCCAGACCGGGGTGAAAAACATATTCAACGACCCCGAAGTAAATGCCGCCGCCGAAAAAAACGGGATATTTTTTTCCAGCGCCAATTCGATAAACTTCGGCAGGCTGATCCCGCAGGTGGCCTATTATTTTTACGGATACGCCGAAATGGTAAAATCAAACGAAATAAGGCCGGGCGAGCAAATAGACATATGCGTTCCCACGGGCAATTTCGGCAATATACTGGCGGCCTATTTCGCCAAAGCGATGGGGCTGCCGGCCGGCAGGCTGATCTGCGCCTCAAATATCAACAATGTTTTGACCGATTTTTTCAACACCGGGATATACGATATAAACCGGCGGTTTTTTACCACCATGTCGCCCTCAATGGACATACTGATCTCGTCGAATTTGGAAAGGCTGCTGTATCTTTTGGACGGCGCGGAAAACAATTCGAAATATATGTCAGATCTTAAATCGGCGGGAAAATTTGTCTCTTCGGCTTATTTAAAAAGCAAATTGGATGAAACTTTTACCGGAATGTACTGCGACGAAAAAAATACGGGCGCCGCAATAAAAAAAGTGTTCGACCAATACGGATATTTGATCGATACGCACACCGCCGTGGCTTTTGAATGCGCCGAAAGATATAATTCAAAAAACAAAACGCTTGTAGTGTCCACTGCCAGCGCGTATAAATTCAGCTGCGACGTATATCGCTCCCTGACCGGAAAAGCAGTGGACGGCACAGCTGACCCGTGCGAAGCGCTCAGGGGGATCACGGGGGTAAAAATCCCGGAGGCGCTTCGCGGGCTCGGCGCAAGGCCCAAAAGATTTGATAACAGCGTCACGGCAGACGGCATGAAAGATTATGTGATGAAAAAATTGGGGGGATAGGCAAGATGGCGGTTTTTGCCATAGCGGACACCCACCTGTCGCTTTCCGCGGACAAATCGATGGAACTGTTTATGGGGCGCTGGAGCGGTTATGTGGATAAATTAAAAAAAAACTGGAATGAAAAAGTGGCCCCTTCGGACAGCGTGGTGATTGCGGGGGACATATCCTGGGGAAGGGATTTTCGCGAGTGCGAAAAAGACTTCGCCTTTATAAACGAAAATTTAAACGGGATCAAATACATCATAAAGGGCAATCACGATTACTGGTGGGCCACCATGACAAAAATGAGCGGATGGATTAAAGAAAAAGGCTTCGGCAGCATAAAGATCGTGCACAACAACGCTTATCTCTGCGAAAATATCATAATCTGCGGGACGCGCGGCTGGTTTGTGGGAGGAGAAGGCGAAGACGGGGTCTCGGAAGAGGAGATGTTCAACCGGAAGATATTGAACCGCGAAGTGGGCAGATTGGATATGTCCTTATGCGCAGCAAAAAAAATCGGAGCGGAAAACGAAAGCGGCGAAGCGGTGGCTTTTATCCATTACCCGCCGGTTTACGGAGATTACGCCTGCGCCGAAATAGTAGAACTGCTCCAGCGGGAAAAAATAAAAAGATGTTACTTCGGCCATATCCACAACGTAAACGCCGGCAAGATAAAAAAAACATACAAAAACATAAATTTTGAACTGATTTCGGCCGATTATCTGAAATTTACCCCGCTGAAAATATAGAAGGTTCAGAAATATTTTTTCGGTGTTATTGTCAGTTCACAGTCAATAGCGTCGATATACTTTAAAAGCGTTCGAAGCGTCGGGCTTTGCTTTTGCGTCGTTCCTTTTTCTATGCGGCTGATTGATTGCTGCGGCAATCCTGTTTTATTGTGAATATCTTGCTGCGTAATATTTTGAATCTTTCTGACTTCCGCTAACCTTTGTCGGAAAGTATATTCCCGTTCAAATTCTTCATAAGCCTTTTTTGCTTCCGGGTCTTTTAATAATTCTTCAAATTCCCGTTGTTCTTCTGCCGGATTAACCTGTTTGAATGGCATAAACCGCACCTCCTATAATAAATCTTTTTCTTTGGCTCTTTGCATTGCTTTATCAAGCTCAAATTTTTCAGCTTTGCCTTTTTGTTTTTTGCAAGCATGGAGAAAATGAACATTGTCTTTATCGAAAATGACATACATGATTCTATTGTCTGCAAATTTTATTTCCCACAGCTTTCCGCGTAGTTGCCTTGTGTTTAAACCGTTAAAAGCGTTCAAACCCTCTTTGATAATCTTATGTCTTATACCATAGCCGCATGTGCGTTCGGCTATAGGCAATCCGCTTAAATATTCTTTTATTAAATTTTTCCCGCCTTTTGTATAATAATCATGTATTTCCATTTCAACACCTCATTTACATTATACATCATATTAGCTGTATTTGTCAATAGTATTTTTTATTTATTTTAGTATTTGAAATAAAATAATCATGCCATATATAATAGGATGGGCGCCTCTGTTTAAAGGCTCAAAATGAGACTTTTCACTTTGTTTGGAATATTTGTTCGCCGTTTTGATGCCCGGGTCGGAATACCGTCGGGCACAACTTTTGTGCCGTTATTGAGCATACATAAAAATTTTTTTAAATTTTTTCAAAAAACCTCTTGACAAAGCATTTATATTGTTGTATAATCAATAATGCAACTGAATAACGTATAATATAATCGTATGATTAAA
>WQXD01000134.1 GCA_009785015.1 Oscillospiraceae bacterium
GACGGTTCTGGAGGAGGCGGTCAAAAGCGGCCGCTATGCGGGGCTGTACTGGTCCGCGTCGAATCAGGTGCACAGGGAAAATATGCTGGATTATGCATCGTCATTGGACCCCGCTTATTTTCCCGTCAACAGTTTTCAATTGGAGATAGACGGTCAGTCGCTGCATAACAATTGGAATTTCATAGAAAACAAAAACACAACCGACCCCGACGGGCATATCGTTTCAATCACGGCCCTTGAACACGCCCTGCGCCCGGTAAAAGTGAACGTATGCACAAAATTGGACGGCACATCGTTTTTATCGCGCTGGCTCGAAATAACAAACACGGGCGGCAGAGTTGCCGCTTTGTCTAAGGTGTCGCCGTTTTGCGGGATACTTTGGAAAAATGATTTTTTCGCGTGGGATCATCACGAGACTTCGCTGTCCAAGCATAAAAACGTCGAGGCGCCTTTCTCGGTCGCGTATATAGACGCCTATCAGCCCTCCGAAGAATTCAATCTGAAATGGGTCGATATTTTATCGCCCGAATATGTGTTTGCCAATCACACAAAAAAAATGTACGGGGCGCCGTACTATATCGCGAAAAACAACATAAGCGGAGAGAGTTTTGTCATTGCTCTGGCATGGTCGGCCGGATTTGAGACAAAATTTTTATACGACAGGGTCAATAAAGTGTTTTCGTTTGAAACGGGCCCCTGGGGGAAATCCCCATTGCGGGTAATCGCTCCGGGGGAGACCGTGACGTCGCCCGCCGTGCATATCGGGCCTTCGCATTTCGGAACCGATGAAACGGCTCAGGAATGGCTCGCGCATCTGAGAGCTTCGGTGATACCCCAGCGGAAAAACAAAAAACGCGCTTACACGATCGGCGCGCGCGTGGTGGAGGAGCCGGGCGACTGGATACTGCGGGAGATAGATATAGCGCACCAGATGGGTATAGAAGCCTTCATGGTCGACGCGGGCTGGTACGGGGAGCCGTTTGCCGACTGGGGCAAACACAGGGGCGACTGGTTCGAGGGGAGGTCATTTCTGCCCGAGGGCGGACTTGCGGGCATCCGCGACTACTGCCACGACAGAGATATGATGTTCGGGCTCTGGATGGAGCCTGAGGCGATTGCCCCGGAATCAAAGATATATAAAGAACACCCGGAATACAAAGCCGAGGGAAACGCGTGGGAAATGAATCTGTCAAACCCCGAAGCGGCCAAATACGTCACCGACTGCATCAAAGACGTCATACTGAACAAAAAATTGGACTTTTTCAAAACCGACTACAATTTAAATCCGCCGGAGGGAGTATCGACGGCAAAAGACGGTTATACCGAAAATAACGCGTGGCGTCACTTTGAAATATTATACGGGGTATACGACGAAGTGAGGCGGCAGAACCCTGATATCGCGATGGAATGCTGCGCGGGCGGCGGCGGCAGAACCGACCTCGGCATGATGAGCCGCTTCGACTACTGCTGCGAGTCCGATTTCAGCCAGATGCCGCTCTCCATACGACGCATAAACGCCATGACCCTGTTTTTGCCCCCCGAGGCCATCGTCTATTACCACAATCACATCATGCACGCCCACCAGCTCGCAGATATCGAAACGCACCTGCGCGTGACGCTGTTCGCCATTCCGATCTATGTGGGTTTCGGCGCGCAGAACGCGGACCAGAACAGCATATATTTCGAGAAGTCGCGCGAATATATAGAGCTCGCCAAAGGTTTCTGCCGCCCGGTCATGGAGGATGGCGCGCTTGTCTATCACCACACGCCGTATATCGGCATGGCCGCGCCGGCTCCCTTTTGCGTGCTCGAGTACGGGGCCAAAGACAAATCCAGGGGCTACTGCGGCGTATTCAAGCTCGATTCCGGCGCGGGCACGTATAATCTGCGCCTTAAAGGCATTGACCCGGGCAAAAGCTACGAAGTGACTTTGAAAAACAGCGGCGCGGCCGCTGTGGTAAACGGGTTTGAGCTTGCGAACACGGGAATCAATATAACCCTCGAAAGCATCAATACGTCCGAATTGATATTGTATAAAGTAAAGTGAGGTAAATATGATGGCAATGACGCAAAGAGAGCGTTTTCTCAAAACAGCCGGTTTCGGCAATCCCGACAGGGCTTTTCTCTGCGCGCCCTGGGGTTGGGGCGAAACCTGGGAACGGTGGGTGAAAGAAGGCCTGTCGACCGATAATGTATGCGAATATTTCGGAACGGACGCCGAACGCTGTGTTCCGCTGACGGTCCAGGGGCCATACGGGCCTCATCTGGCCCCGCCGTTTGAAGTCAAGCTGATATCCGAAACCGACGACTATATCATAGAACGCGACGGCGAAGGCAATACTGTAAAAGTGTTCAAAAACGACCGTTACCGCTCTATGCCGCAATGGTTGAAATATCCCATGGCGACCCGGGAGGATTGGGAAAACGAAATCAAACCGAGGCTCGACGCAAAGACGCCCGGCCGGCGTCCGGCGGAAGCCGACTGGCGTCCGTTTGCCGAGGGAACCAAAAACCGCGATTACGCATTGGGGATCTGGTGCGGCTCTTTATACGGCTGGCCCCGCAGTTTCATGGGCGTTGAAAACATGTCCTACATGATTTACGACGACCCGGCGCTTGTCCATGAAATGTGCGAGCATATCGCGGATTTTATCATTGAACTGATAACGCCGGTACTGCGGGAAGTAGAGCTCGATTTCGCGTTTATCTGGGAGGATATGGCGGGAAAAAGCGGTCCGTTGTGCTCTCCCGGCACATACCGGGAATTTATGGCGGGCCCGCTCAAACGCATCGTCGCAATGCTTCATAAGTACAATGTGCGTAACATTATCGTAGACAGCGACGGAAACAATGATGTGCTGATTCCCGTATGGCTTGAATGCGGCGTAAACGGTTTGCGACCGTTTGAAATCGCGGCGAACTGCGACCCGGTCAAAACGCGGAGAATATACGGCAAAGAGCTCATTATTCAAGGCGGAATAGACAAACGCGCGCTTGCCTTGGAAAAAGAGGACATCGACCGCGAAGTTTTGTCGAAAGTGCCGTGGCTGTGCATGCAGGGAGGATTTTTTCCGCAGGTCGACCATCTCACGCCGCCCGATGTTTCGCTGGAAAATATCACTTACTACTCAAAACTTCTGCGCGCCGTGACGGAAGACCCCGAACACTATCTGTGGGAAGCTGAAAAACGTGGATTCTGGCAATGAATATAAGTGTAAGGGGATAATTTTTAATTTATGAAACATGTGATAAAAATAATATTGATAATATGCGGGTTGTCGCTTTTGATATCCTGCCAAAACAACGGCAATGAAAACAAACGGCAGACAAACGACGACCTAAGCGAGACAATCGAAGAAAAACCGGCGGGCAAAGACAAACTGTTTCATGACAACGTGCCAAAGCTCGATTTTGAAGGATATGAATACAGGGTATTGATCGGGGAAGTCCCCAGTATCGCGGGTTCGTTTGTCAGCAAAATATATCCGGAAGAGCAGGTCGGCGAGGTGTTATACGACGCTTTGTATATGCGCAACAAAAAAATCGAAGAGCGTTTTAATATAAGCTTCAAAGGGAACACGGTGAGCCTTTTCGACTTGTATACGACGATAAAAAAAGAAGTTTCGGCGGGTGCGGACGCGTATGATATGTATATGCAGATAGACCGCGACGCGTATTCGGCTTCGGCCGAACATCTGATAACGCCGATAAGCGATCTGCCGTATATCGACCTTACGCAGCCCTATTGGTGCCAGCTTCCAAATCGGCAGTTATCAGTGGGCGGAAAACTGTATGTGGCGTTCAGCGACGAAATGCTGTCATTTTTCGAGGCGACCCTTGTGACATATTTCAATAAAAGGCAAGTCGCCGAAATGGAGCTTGAAAACCTGTACGAAGCGGTCAGAGCGGGAACCTGGACACATGACAAACTTTATACATACGCCAAGACGGCAATAAAAGACCTCGACGGCGACAACACAATGACGGATGCCGACAATTGGGGCATATCGAGCGACGCGGATCTCATATATCAATGTTTCTGGACGTCATCGGGGAAAAACATGGTTGACAAAGACAAGGGCGACATACCGTATTTTGCGGTTCCGGGCAACGACGTATTTTTTGATATAGGCGACATGCTCATTTCCCAATTCAAGTCCGTGAACGGTATATACATGGAAGGAATGCTTTCCGGCAACCTCCCGCATTACGGCGGCGCCGGAAGGGACGCGAGGGCGGCCTTCTTCAAAGACGGCAAAAGCCTGTTCAATGTGGGGTTCATAACGGAAATGGTGCTGTTCAGGGATATGTCCGACGATTTCGGCATAATACCGTTTCCGAAATACAAAGCCGATCAGCCGCAGTACTATACGCGGGTATGCGGAGGTTTTCCTTATGTGATACCGATCACGAACCCGCGGTGTGAAATAGCCGGCGCGGTCATGGAGGCGATGGCGTGCGAAACGCGCAACACAGTCATTCCGGCGTATTACGAATCGTCGCTTAAAACTAAATATTCCCGCGATACGGATACAGCCGAAATGCTCGATCTCATTTATGAGACAAGGGTATATGATCTGGGCGATACGATATGGTACGACCCGATAAGAATAGTCTACACAAGTGTGCTCGGCAGCGCCAACAACACATTGGCGTCCGTCACCGAAAAAAACGCCGACAAATTCAACAAAGTCATACGGGAAACAGTTGATAAAATTCTGGAAAATAGGTAAGGGCGGCCCTGTGCGGTCGCCCGGTTCCCGCGTTGATGAACAAGGTAACATTGTACTGTTTTTCTCGTCATTGCGAGCGAAGCGAAACAATCCATTCCGTCATTGCGAGCAGAGCGAAGCAATCCAGTAAAGGAGCAGATAACGATGAATACAAAACAAGGTTACGTATACATTCTATTCAACAAGAGAAATGGCACATTGTATACAGGCGTCACTACAAATCTAACAAAACGTGTGTACGAGCATAAGAATAAATTGGCAGAAGGGTTTACAAGTAAATATGCAGTTGATAAACTCGGCTATTATGAAGCGCATAGTTTGATTACGGCAGCTATTGAGCGTGAAAAGCAGATAAAAGGCGGTTCGAGAAAGAAAAAGTTGGAATTGATTGAGAGCATGAATCCTGAATGGAACGATCTATATGAATCTATTATTTAACTGGATTGCTTCGCTTCGCTCGCAATGACGGAATGGAAGTGTTACAACAGATTTGTATATGACCGGTAAAATATCGAAAAAGAGCCGAATATTATCAATGTTATGATTAAATCTCAATGCGCCGGAGATGGTGTAACATGATAAAGACATATCATTGAATATATGTTAAGATTATTTCCTCCCCCGAACGGTCAACCGAAAATGATACATCGTCATTCGGCGTTATAGTCAAGTAATCGCCGTCATATCCTCGAAAAAAAATCCAATAGCCTAAATTGTTACCGTACCCCCATATACTGCAAACGACTTTGTCATCTTTGACGAAGATAAGCTGTGTTTGCGATTCATTGTATGTCTCCTTTATATCTCCGCTGGAAACACCAATTATTTTTTCAATGTTTTCCTTTGGTGTGTTTGGCGTAAATGTATAAGCAATGTCCCACTCGAAAGCGGCGAGTTCATTTAAGCTTATAATGTCATCGCTTGTCGCCTTGACAGCTTCGGAAAATACGGCGTTGTTGTCCTCGACTGTTGACGAAATATTGCACCCTGAAAGGCACAGTAAAAAAAGGATGAAGCAGCCGATTATACTTGCCTTTTTCATTTTTCAGGCTCCATTAACTCCACAAATCATATTCCGGCAGTATGCGCGGTGTTTTGTGAAACAGCGGAATTTTGCCTTCGCCTGCCGCGGGACGGCAGCCTGTCACGCTGTTCCCGAGCCAGTCAAATTCCACCTTCAAATCCGGGGCGCTGACCGGCCATACCTGCGATACATGAGTAAATGTTACGAGAGGCCATATCATGCGGATGACATCTCCCTCTTTGGCCTCTATTGCGGCATATGGGGCTCCCGTTTCCCATGAAATTTCGGATTTTACGCCGTTTATTTCAAGTCCTGCGTCTTTTTTGTCAACCCAATGAGGCACGCGTATATATACTTTTCCGGTTACAGCGGGAACAACTTCCGCTCCCCCGCAGCCCGGAAACAAAGATCTGATTTCGCATAATTCATTTTTCAGGGAAAAAGGCATATGTATATATAATCCGCCGGATAAGAATCCGTTTTCACCCTCCATCACGGCGGCGGCGCGGTATGTCGTATAGATAGCGCGCATCCCCTCGGGGGCGCAGCACCCGAAAATACAAAACCCGGAAACTCCCCCGAGAAGCTCGTTTTCATAGTCGTTTATACCCGAACCGCCTATTATCGCGCCCTGAATACGCTTTAACAACTCTATCTGCCCATCCAATTCTTCTGGCGTTCTGTCCCCGTGAACCCTGCGGTAATACGCCTCCATCTCGGGCGTCAGGATAAACTGCAGATTGACTATATAATTCCTGAAAAAGCGTTCGGCGTAATCGAAATATTCGGGATAACCGGCGCGGCCTAAAATAGCCGCCACGGAAATCATATCGGATACCGCGCAGGTTTCGCAGCAGTTGTCAGGCAGGGCGGGAAACCAGCCCGTGCCGGTGCCGCGGCTCATCATCCAATCAAAACTGCGTTTCGCGAATTCGATATACTTTTTTTCGCCTGTGGCAAGGCCGAGCTCGGCTATGCCCCATACGCAGTGCATCGTCGCGTGCGAATGGCCGATATTTCCGGCAGGATCAACAAATGAGCCGTCGCTGCAAAAAACCATGCTTTTGGGGAGACGGCTTTCCATGATGCCTTTGGCGGCGGCTCTGGCAAATTCAAGCGCGCTTGAATCGCCGGTTATCTTGTAGTAGTCCAAAATCGGCCCGACTGCGGGAGCGTGGTGCGTATTCCAGTAATTTCCGGCATTGGCGTTATCCCTGTCGACCGGTCCCATGCCGTTGGGGGCATAGCAGAAATCAACGCCTTTTTCGTCTTTGCCCCATACAAACAGTTCTCTCAGCCCGGCCATGATTTTTGTTGCGAGCTCGAGCCGCTTAATATTTTTGCTCCGCCTGTAATCCTCGCACAGCGAGCGCAGGATTTTCAAAGTTCCCCATACATGAATGATATTGTCTTGTTCGCTGTAAACCGCATCCGGCAAATCCTCCCTGTAGCAGCCTCCGTGCGCGATGGCACGTCCTTTGCCGTCTATATAGCTTCTCATGCGTTCGTGATATTTTTCTTCAATATCGCCGGCAAAATCGCCGCCGGCTATATCGCGCATGTAAAACCATTCCCAATCCATGCGCGCGTCGGTATCGCAGTTGACAATCGGGTCGTCGCCTTCCCGCACGGAGGGGAACCGCAGCGGAAATACCTGAAATACCGGCTGATAATCATGCTCCGGTTTGGGGGAACGGGACAAATAATTCATAGCCCACGCGGCCATTTTTTTGAGGCTGATATCACCGCAGCGCGATATGCCTTCAGCCTTGTATTTTATGCCGGTTATTTCGCCGTTGATACCCGATATTTGCATTTTTATTTTCCTCCCAAAATCAATAAATCAATATACCGTACCGCCGTAAAGCGGAAGAAATTCGCCCTCCGGTTCCACGCCGACCACAGTGCCCCCCACCCAATGGTAACGGTATTTGGCCGCCGGCTGCCCGTGCGGCTGCACGCTCACGCTCTGCCAAAATTCGGCGAGCGGGTATGTGACCGCGAGGCAGTCGCCTGCCCTGACGCCGCCGAAGGCCACATAGGCGTTTGACGCGCCGCCCCAGCGTACAGCCGTCGCCTCGCCGTTTACATACGCGGCGACGTTCTCTTTTTGCGTCCACGCCGGAACGCGGATGTAATACGCGCCCTCTTTTTTGGCGGTGACGTCAAGGCGCCCCTCTTCCGGCAGGCCCGAAACGACCCCTGCCTCCGGTGTTTCGACTGAATACGGCAGGTTTATATATACGCCGCCGCCGGTGTTCTGCACGGCGTACTTCCACGCGTAGTATATAGCCCGCATGCCCTCGGGCGGACAGCAGCCCATCATGTCGAAGAACATGTTCCTGTTTTCCGGTTCCATGTCCACCCGGCCGAAATGGTTCATCTCTTTCGGCAGATAAAAGACCTTGGAATTGGGCGACAGAGCGGAGATATACCCGCCCTCCATTCCGCGCAGAAACGCCAAAGCTCCCTCTATCGCGCCGCTCTCCGCGTTTTTGTGGATTTCACGGTATGCCGCTTCGAATTCGGGCGTGAGCTCGAACAGCGCGGGGGCGAAATAGTTGCGCATTGACCGGTCGATGCGGTCGAACAGGTTTGTATATCCCGACAGCGCCAGCCACAGTTCGACCTCCAGCATATCGGCGTTCAGGCAGGTTTCGGAATGGTTGCTGTGTTCGTTTAAGTCGCGTATTTCGGGCAGCCAGCCCGTGTCCAAGGCCCATAAGCGGTAAAAATCGTAAATCTCCCTGACCCATTCGGTGTACCGGGCGTTGCCGGTCATATACGCGAATTGCGCCATGCCGCGCACGTCGTGCAACTGCAAATGGTTGTGACCGTTTATCCCGCCGTCTTCGCGGTGAAGGTGGTGGGGCGTCTTGTCCGATACGAAACCTTCGGCAAGCTCCGTCAGCAAGAGAAAACATTCCGGGTCCGCGGTGATATTGTAATATTCGCACAGAGAGCTCATGACCGGCGGATAATGCCCCTGATAACCGCCTATGGATTTATGGTTTTCGACATCAAAACAAAGCCCGCCGTCGGGAAAATACGCGTAACCGTTTTCACGCGCCGCGCAGTCCGCAATCCCCAAAAACAAAACCCGCATGACGTCAAGGCTGTCCGTCTGGCCGTCGATATAGCGGTCGCATTCGCTCTGCAGCAGCTTGCCCGTGGACCACAGCGAGGGATGGTCTTCATCGCCGGGTATGCCCGTGCAGTAGCCCTTGTTCCAGCACATTCCGCCGAAATCGCCGCCGGTATGTATATATGAGACAAGCCGCTTGTGCACCGCTTCCTGTTCGGCCCTGCCATCTTCCGACGGATATATCCGGCGCATCATATTGAAAGCTATATCGTTGCGGTTTTCGGTATCTCCTATGGATATGGGGTCGGTATAGAGCGGATGGGTTTTTATGTCCGGCCGGTGCGGCCAAGGTCCCAGCGGCGTGAAAGAGAACCGGCATTCATAGCCGTTTTCGGGGTCGGGGTTGTTTTTGAGATAGTTCAGCGCTTTTTGCGCCATCAGCGCGAAATCCACC
>WQXD01000135.1 GCA_009785015.1 Oscillospiraceae bacterium
GCGCCGACAGGCATCCCGAACGCTATCAGCATACCCGTGACCACCGCGGAGAGATCTCTTACGGTCACGCGTTTTTTGGCGATCAGGCAAAACAGAAACTCCGCCGCCACGCAGCTTGCCACAGACACCAGCGTCAGCGTGAGCGCCCGGAAACCGAATATGTATATGCTCCAGCCCAAAGCCGGGAGCAGCGCGATTATCACTCCGGCCATTATCGAGGAGGTGGTCTCGCCGCCCTTTATATGCGGCGAAGTGGACACCGTCATGATGCTGTCCTGGGGGATTGTCACGCGTTTTTTGTCGCCGGTTTGATTTTGATTCATTGCTCTTTGTCCCCCCCCGCGATTTCGCGCCCCGCGGCGGCCGCCCTGCCCGGATATTTGTCGGGGGCCTTGGGCGCGTCGGCCGCTTTAGCGCTGGCTGTGGTCTCCGTCTTGCGCCGCTTCTCGGTTATCCTGCCTTTCGCGGTTTTTATATGCTGCACAATCGGCGCGCCCGCGGGGCATATATACGTGCAGCACCCGCATTCCACGCATGAGAACACATTGTATTTTTCGCACATGGCCAAATCCCCTTTTTTGGCGAATGAGGCCAAGTACGAGGGGAAGAGCCTCATCGGGCAGCCCGAAACGCATCTGCCGCAGCGGATGCACTCCGAATGCTGCTCGTATATGTGCTTTTCCGAAAAGGCCAGAATCCCGGTGGTTCCCTTGGTCACGGGGTTTTGCATGTCAAAAACCGCGAGCCCCATCATCGGGCCGCCCTTGACTATTTTTTTGGGTTCTTTTTTCAAACCGCAGTATTCTATCACCGCGGAGACCGGGGTTCCGATGGGGACCTTCAGGTTTTTCGGGTTTATAACGCAGTCGCCGTCGACGGTGAGCACCCGCTCGATGAGCGGCATGCCCGCGATGAACGCTTCGCAGACCGCGGCGCAGGTCTCAGCGTTGAACACGACGCAGCCGTAGTCGGCGGGCAGTTTGCCGGCGGGCAGTTCCTTGCCGGTGAGCGCGTATATGAGCTGGCGCTCGTCGCCCTGGGGATATTTGGTCTTCAGGATCTTTATCTCCAGCATCTTGCTTTTGGCGGCTGTCTCCGTGATGCGGTCGGCCGCCCGCAGCTTGTCGTCCTCAATTGCGACATAGCCGGTTTTCAGCCCCAGCGTCTTGAGCAGTATCTTCATGCCGTTTATTATCATCTCGGGGCGCTCTATCATCAGCCTGTAATTGCCCGTGAGATAGGGCTCGCATTCGGCGCAGTTCACAATCAGCGCGGTCACCTTGTGCAGGGCGGACTTCACTTTCGCGTAAGTGGGGAACATCGCGCCGCCCATGCCCGCGATTCCCGCCTGTCTTATCACCTCTATTATCTCGGCGGGGGTCGTTTCGTTTATTTTTTTCCCGAAAGGCCTCACGCTCACGTGGAACCTGTCCTCAAAATCGTTTTCCACAGTGACAAAATCCGTCTTTGCCCCCGTGGTGAGCATGTGTTTTTCCACGGAGACCACCTTGCCCGATACGCTCGAGTGGACGGGACAGGAAAATCCGGAATCGTTTTGGGCTATCATCTGTCCCTTATCCACGATATCGCCGGGGGCGACCGAAGGCTTGGCGTGGCCCCCTATATGCTGCGAGAGGGGGATATGGACAAACCGGGGCGCGGGAAATATTTCTATGGGGGATTTTCGCGCGTTTTTTTTGTCCCCGATAAAAACGCCCCCCCGAAAACTCAGCGCCATAAACCGCAAACTCCTTTTTTTCGTAAATTGCAAGAATTTAATAAATTTTACTTGACAAACAAGCGTCTTTGTAATAAAATTAGTATATTATATCCGGCTGTATATAATTTTAAGTCGGATTTATGTAATACAAACAAACAAATATAAAAAAAATTATAAATTATTTGTATAATATTTGAGATTTTCAATGTTTTCAATATTTTTTAATATTTTTCAATATTAAAGGAGGAATATCGGATCATGGTTGTATCTATCGCTTCCGACCACGCGGGCTATGAATTGAAAGAAGCCCTGAAAAATTATTTCGACGTCGACGGCATAAGCTACAGGGATTACGGGCCCGGGGGCACGGAGGCCGTCGACTACCCCGTATACGCGAAAAAAGTGTGCGCGAGCATACAGACCGGCGAGAGCGATTTCGGCGTTCTGGTGTGCGGGACGGGCATAGGCATGGCCATCGCGGCCAACAAGCACAGGGGTATACGGGCAGCCTGCTGCCATGAGGCGTACAGCGCGAAAATGGCGCGCCTGCACAACGACGCCAACGTGCTGACTCTGGGCAGCCGGATCGTCGGGGTCGGGCTCGCGGTCGAAACGGTGAAGCAGTTTTTGGCGGCCGATTTTGAGGGTGGCAGGCATTTGGGGCGCGTGGATATGATCAATTCGCTTTGAGAGGGGAACGCTTCGATGAAGTACGCCTTACTGCAGAATCCCGGGCACAACAGGGTCTATTTCGCCTCGTCGGGCAAGCTCGCGAAAAACGAGCTGGCCGCTTTGTTTTCGGGCGGGGGCGGGGAGCCCGAGATACCCGAAATAAAAGAAGAAATGTTCGGCGGGGTCGAATATATCACGTTTTCCTCAAAAAAAGAGCTCACGGAAAACGAGGCGGTTTTGCTGTCGCGGCTCTCGTTTGTGTACGCGGTTTTCGAGGTATGCGAGGGGGGGCTGTTTTTGCCGGCGGAAAAGACCCGTCCGTACTTTTTCGGCGGCGATCTGAACACGATGCTCAAATACACCGGGAAAACCAACGAAATATTCACCCGCATGATGATAAACCTCGCAGTTTTGGCGAGCGGGTACAAGGACGCCTTTTTGGACAACCTGTTTGTTTTGGACCCCGTGTGCGGAAAAGGCACCGCCGTATTCGAATCGCTGATTTGCGGCTACAACGCCTTCGGATTGGATATAAACAAAAAACAAATCGAGGAAGCGGCGCAGTTTTTGAAAAAATACTTGGAGACGGGAAAATACAAGCACGCGAAAAAAGAGGAAAAGTTTTCGGGTGCGGGCTTCGGGGGCGCCGCTTTCCGGTCCACGCGCCACAGTTTCGATATAGCCAAAAACAAAGCCGACCAAAAAAACGAAAAAAACCTGCTGTGCGAGTTTACCGACGGGGATACCCGCGATGCGGGCAGGTACTACAAAAAAGAGACGTTTCATATCATCGCGGGCGATCTGCCCTACGGCATACAGCACGAAAACACCACGGGCAAAGACAAAATGCGAAACCCGTTGGAATTGATAACAACATCCCTGCCCGCCTGGACAAGCGTATTAAAGCCGCAAGGGGCTTTGGCTTTGTCCTGGAACACCTTTTTGTTAAAACGGGAGGAACTCGCGCGCATATTCGCCGAAAATGGTCTCGCCCTCGCGGATTTCGGCGATTTTTCCCACAGGGTGGACCAGGCGATAAACAGGGATCTGATAATCGGAGTCAAGAGATAGGAGGGGCTGCTTCTTGAAATCGCGGTTTGGCAAAGGGATAAAACAAGATGTAAGGCAGATGTTTGACAGATATTTAAACCAGGAGCTGGATCTGCAGATTCAGTTTTTTAACCTGCTGGCCTTTATAGGCATGATTTCGGGCGTTATGGTCTCGGCGATGAGCGCGCTTTCGGGGGCGGGCCCCGGCGTGTTTTTGCTCAATCTGGCGATTTCGCCCCTGTCATATATAATGCTCCGCGTGGCGGAAAAGAAAAAATGTTACCGGTTGTGCAGCTGGCTGTGGTTTGTTCTGATATTCATGCTTTCGTTTCCGGCTTTGTTTTTTCTGTGCGGGGGGCACAAAAGCGGGACCTCGTGCCTTTTTATCCTCGCCATCGCATATACGGCGTCGCTGCTCGAAAAACGCGAAAAAGTCATAGCCGTCGCGCTTGAATTCGCAATTTACAACGCCTGCACCCTGATTGGCTATTACTACCCCGAAATGTTAGCCGTTTTGCCCTCCGATTTCACGTATACGCTGCATGCGGTGATGAATTTTTGCTCGTGCGGCACATTGGTGCTTGTCATGCTCGTTTTAAAAAACCGCATGATAAACGCCCGCAAGGCCCAGGTGG
The DNA here is from genome assembly GCA_009785015.1 of Oscillospiraceae bacterium. The sequence continues at coordinate 4,078 of WQXD01000135.1, forward strand.
ATGAACTGATGCGAGAACTCGAGGCCAGAAATGAAACGCTGAGGCAGTACGACCAGATGAAAAGCGACTTTTTGGCCACCGTGGCGCACGAAATAAACACACCCTTGGCAATAATCGCCGCGAGCGGCGGCGATACCTTGGATTTGCTCGGCGAGACGCCGCTGAAAACGGACGAAATAACGGAAAACCTGATGGAATCGAACCGGATGGTCAAGGTGATCGACAACATAGTCCAGGCCTTAATGGACACGGCCGCCATCGAAAAGGGCAGGATCCCGCTGAACCGCCAGCCCGTCGATATGTCCGAGCTGCTCAAGATCGTCTGCGGCACCCAGCATAAAAAATTGGATGTAAACAACAATACACTCACATTTGACTTCCTTCCGGATCTGCCCGAAATATGGTTGGATCCGGTGAAAATCGAGCAGGTGATGATAAATCTGCTTTCCAACGCCTTCCAGCACACGCGCAACGGGAATATAACGGTCGGATTATCCTCAAAGGACAACAGCCAGATTGTCAGCGTGACCGATAACGGCGACGGAATGGAGCCGGAAGTGGCCCAGGTCGCCTTAAAGCAGTATGTTTCGACAAAAGCCGATCACTGGTACCACGGGATCGGACTGTATATATGCCGCCGCATCGTCATCGCGCACGGAGGGGAAATCTGGATAGAAAGCGAGAAAGGGCGCGGGACCGCGATTCATTTTTCGCTGAAGGAGGGGGCGTAAAAAATGCCTGCGAGAGCATCGATCCTGATAGTTGAGGACTATGAAGTGATGGCGCAGTTAAACGCCCGTTTGCTGGAGCGGCGGGGATATGAGACGTCTGTCGCCTTTACCGCGGCAGGGGCGCGGGAGTTGTTTGGCGGAAAAGAATTCGATTTGTATGTGCTCGATATAACGCTCCCCGACGGCGACGGCCGCACCCTGTGCAAGGAAATCAGGCAGAGAACCGACGCGCCCGTATTGTTTTTGACGGGAAAAACGGAAACAAGGGACAAATTGGAGAGTTTTCTGCTCGGGGGGGACTATTACCTGACAAAGCCGTATGACAAGGACGAGTTTCTCGCCGTCGTCCAGGCGCTGCTCCGCAGGGCCGGACAGGTCCAAAAAAAAATCGACGAGGCTTCCGTCATCACGCGGGGTCCCATAAAGCTGATGGTGGCCGAAAGAAAGGCGTATGTAAACGAGCTCGAAGCGGAACTGACCGCCAAGGAATTCTCGCTGCTTCTGATTTTGGTGCAAAACGAGGATACGGAAGTGTCCTACGAGACGATTTACGAGCAGGTTTGGGGGGGGCCGATGAACGACGACGTGGGCGCGCTCCGCCAATTGGTCTCGCGCCTGCGAAAGAAATTGGACGAGGAAAACGCAAGGGGATTTTCCATTTTCAACAAACACGGAAAAGGCTATACTTTCGCCGTTTTGCCGACGGGCGAGTAGGGGAATGCGAAAACGCGCGGTTAATTACCATACATGCGGACAAAAATAACATTTTTGTGATTTATCGGGAAGAGCCTTTTTTTATGATACGATAATATTAATTCGGACGAGCGGGTTCACTATATACCATATAAGGAAAGAGAGAAAATAATATTGTGCATGGCAAAACGCTTTTGTTGATCGGCAGCAGCCGACCCCTCATGGATTTTACAAAAAAACGGCTTGAACGCGCGGGGTATTTTGTATGCTGCGCGGGGGGGCTGGTTGAGGCGAGAAAAGAATGCGGCGACAGGAAACCCGACGGGATTTTGGTGGAAAGCGAGCTTCCGGACGGAAAGGGGTTTGATTTCTGCCGGGAAGTGCGCAATGAATGCGCCGTGCCGATAATGTTTTTGTCCCACGACAAAAACGACGAATTACAGGCATTGCGGGCGGGAGCAAACGATTTTTTGAAAAAACCGTGCGATTATGAAATTTTATTGGCCCGGATCGATGTGATGCTGAAAGAACGCCCGAAAGGCGGCGTTCTTTTTCCGGATGATTTCGGCGATAAGCCGCAAACAGGGGACGATACGATGACGCCCGCCGCCGAAACCGCGGCCGGCGAAGAGGAAACGGCCGAACCGGAGCCCGATGAGCCTGACGAAAGCGCAAAAAGAAATGCGCGGCACTTCATCAGACGCTTGTACGCGTTCGCCGCGGCTTGTTTTGTGATGATGATCGGCGCGGCCGGGGTGTTTTTGATGACAAGCAAACCGCCGGAAGAATTTTTGATAGAAGACGAAGGAGTGCCGCTGGCGGAAGCGCCTGTCCGGGGGACAAAGCATCTCCACGAACTGACGATAACGATGATGGGAATAAAGATACCGAAATTCGGCGATATAACGATTCCGTCCGATTCGGCAAATGTATATATATTTTTGCCCAACCCGGAGGACAACTCGTGTCTTTTGGGCTATGAAATATTTTTGGAGGATACGGACGAGACGATATATTTGTCGGAAATGATAGCGCCGGGCGAATGCGAGGAAAACCTGACGCTCGCGCGGGGGTTGGCAAAAGGCGAATACGGCGCCGTCATAAAAGCGGTCGCCTACGCCTCCAAGGACCTCGCGGTGGTGGAAGAGCTGGAAATACCCCTGCGCATAACGGCAAACTGACTTTGTTTTCTTAAAAAATTATTGCGCTTTTGGAGTGTCGTAAAATTTTACAAATTTACCATTGAAGTTATTTCCGTAATATGCTATCATATATTTCATGTATGTCATGATTATTTTGAGCGCGTATAAAGAAAGGAAACACGTAAAATGGGCAGCATTAAAAAAGCAAGTATTATTTTTATGTTTGTTGGACTGCTTGCCGCCGCTTTGATATCATGCGGCGATAAAAGCGATGTAAAAGACAATGCGGATAAAGACGCTTCGATAACCGCCGCCGCCGATGAGGAAGAAATACCGGAACGCTACAGGATCAAGGAAAATCTGCCTGAAATAAAATTTGACGGGTATGAGTTTAAAGTTTTTGTGGAAGAGTACGGAACCCCTGATATAGAAGCGGACGAAGAAATCGGCGAAATTTTCCACGACACCATATATCGCCGCAACCGCATAATCGAAGACAGGTACGGCGTCGAATTCAAAACGATTTCCGAAATACAGACTTCTTATGCGGCCAAAATCAAAAACGAAATTTTGTCGGGCAACGCTTTCTATGACCTCGCCTTGTGCCACGGGCGCGACGCCGCCAACCTGTCGCTGGGCAACCTGTGGGCCGACTGGAAACTGTTCACATATATAGACATGGAAAAACCCTGGTGGGACCAGGAACTGATCAGGTCGCTGTCCATCGGGGAAAAAGTATTTCTGATGTCCGGCGACTTCAACAATTATTCTTTTAAGATGACCAGCGCGCTGGTATTCAACAAAAACATGATGACGAGCTTCGGTATGTCATATCCGTATGAGCTCGTGAGAGAGGGCAAATGGACCTCCGCGGCGTTTCAGGGTTATCTTAAAGACGTCACGAGAGACCTAAACGGCGACGGCGTGATAGAATGGGCGACGGATCAATATGGTTTTGTCAGTTGGGAAGCCGATTCGCCGTATTCATTCTCGTTTGGATTCGGCAGCAAAATCGTGGTCAAAGATGAACAAAACATGCCTGTTTTGAGTATGGATATTCCCCTTCATATAAAAATCGTCGAAGAGCTGTATGAGATATTCACCGTCAATCAATCGTTCGTATGCACGGGCGCGATGGGTTGGGGAAAAGATTATGAAGTCTTCACCGACGGCCGCGCGTTGTTTTTGGATATAAAGCTCGACCAGATCGTGACGATGCTGAAAGCGATGACCGACGATTTCGGGATTGTCCCGATTCCCAAGTTGGACGAAAGTCAAAAAGATTATCTTTCGTTTGTCAACTGCCATTCCACCTTGATGTGCCTGCCCGTGACAAACGGCGAATACGACCGGACGGGTATTATTTTGGAAGCGCTGGCGGCGGAGTCCTACCGCAAGGTGACGCCGGCGTATTACGACGTGGTGCTGCAAATCAAAACCACGCGCGACGAAGAATCCGCCGATATGCTCGATTATGTGACCCGCAACCGCATATGGGACATGGGGTATGTATATGACATCGGCGGCCTCACCGGGTATTCAAATCAGCTCATTTTGTCCAAAAGCACGAATTTCGCGTCATATTATGAAAAAAACGAATCCGCCGCGGTGAAAAGACTCGAGAAAATGATCAGTGAATTTACAAAAGATTAGATAGATTAGAAAGTGGAGGTTTGTATGCGTATAATCGACGAAAACAAATTCAAGTGTCCCGAGATGAAATACCGCGTAAACCCGATGGTTCATTACAGCTGGCCCGCAGACCGGCAGTTGTTCATGCAGGCGCTTAAAGATTATGGTTTCGGCGGGGTCGTGACAAATGTGAACACGCAGAACGGGTTTTGCGAAAATTCCGAAAATCTCGAGGATTTCAGAAAACTGACCGACCAGCTCGACTTCAACGGATTGTCATATTGGATATACGACGAAAACGGATACCCGAGCGGATACGCGGGAGGCGAAACGCTGAAAGGGCACCCGGAGCTCGAAGCGAAAGGCTTTTACATGGTGCGGCGCGTCGCCTATGAGCCCCGTTCGGTTTCATTTGCGATAGACGACGAAACCGACAAGATCGTCTGGGCGGCGAAATATCCGATTCTGACTCCGCATATGCACGAGAGCTTTATCGACGAGGCCAATATGCAAAAAGTCCCCTTCACCGAAACCGGGGTGAAATGCGAGCTCGGAGAAAAAGAGGCGTTGTTTATCTTCTGCGTCAAGCCGGCGTACGAGGGCAGTCACTGCGTCCACAATGTCTGCTCGTTTGCCCGTTATATCAATATCATGGAACCGAAAGCGGTCCGGCGTTTTATCGACTTGTGCTACGAGCCCGTCGCCGCGGCCATACCGGATGTATTCAGGCGGGCAAAAGGGGTATTCACCGACGAGCCCAGCCTGCAGGTCGAATATGTGCGCAATTACGAAACATGGAATTACGCCCTTGCGCCGTGGGCCGAGGGGTTGTTTGAAGAATTTGAAGCCGAATACGGATTTCCGATCTTTCCGTATCTGCCCTATCTGTTTGAGGGAAGGCCCGAAAACGCCTACCCAATCCGCGTGAAATTTTATAAGCTGGTCGGAAAGCTGATCGCCCGCGCC
>WQXD01000136.1 GCA_009785015.1 Oscillospiraceae bacterium
CTTTCGACCCTTTTGAACCCATGAATCTGTCCGGATATTTTAAAAATATACTGTTCTTGGGGGACTCGATCGTGTCCGGGCTGGAATTGTGCAAGGATTCGACGGTGGTGAGCGGCGAAAAAGTGCTCCGGGAGGCGGCGGTGGTGGCGGCGGTCAACTACAGCCTGAAAAACGCGGTCTCCGAAGTTTCGCAAAATTCGGTCAATCTGGTTTACGCGGGAAAAGCGATGAGACCGGAGGACATAATCTCGCAGTCGGACAATAAATATGTGTTTATATGCTTGGGCCTGAACGACTTTTACGGGACGCCGTTGGACGAATACATAGAAAACTACGGCAGGCTTGTGGCAAATATAAAAGCCAAAAACCCCGATAAGGCGATAGCGGTGCTCTCCGTGACGCCCTTGGTGGCGGGGCAGAGGCACGGGTTCATGACCAACCAGCTCATAACCGAGGCGAACAGCCGCCTTATGGAGTTCGCGGCGGTGGAAGACCTTTACTTTATAGACTGGGCCGCGGCGATACGCGACGAAAACAACGCGCTGTACGAAAATTTATGCTCCGACGGCTTCTGCCACTTAAAGCCCGAGGCCTACAGGCGCTTGGCCGAATATCTGGCGGGCGTTCTGGGGTGATTAATAAAAATAAAAAAGTTCGCCCCGCTGTCTTTTTTGGCAGCGGGGCGGATCTTTTTTTGATGCGGGTTATTTCACTATTTTTTCAAAAATCATATATTCCATTTCGAAATCGCCCTCTGCCACCATCGGGTCAAATCTCAATTGTTTTATCGTGCCGTCCCACAGGTCGCAGTCGGATGTGTCGAGTACGATTTCCTCCCAGTCTTCGCCGTCGCTGTTCCACCACTCGGCCCTGATCGACATCGCTTCGCTCCAGCCCCCGTCGTCGTTGGTCACAAAAAACAACTGGCAGGCGTAAGCTTCCGAACCGTTTTTGCCCTTGATTTTGATCAGGTCCACGTCGGCGGCGTTCATTTCGAGATTGGCGTTGATGCTGTACATGAAGGGGTCCCCTCCGATCGAAGTCAGCTTCAAGATTCCGTCTTCGACCCTGAAGTTTTCCATGTGGTTGCCCGTCTTGAATACGGGGTCTTCAGCCGAGAATACCCATTTGGCCACCTGCTCCGTTTTGATCGGCGGCTTTTCGGTGGTGGTCGGGGGCTCGGTGGGCGCGGGGGTCGGCGCGGGGGTGGTCTCTTCGGCTGCCTCCGTCGCGCCGCCGGCGTCTTCAGCGGTCGCCTTGCTGTCGTCGTCTTTTTTTTCTTCGCCGCAGGCATTGAGCATAAGCACGCCGCACGCCAAAACGAAGAGCAGGAGAATCAGTGCAAGCTTTTTCATGTTGATTTTTCACCTCGTTAATTAATATTATAATATATGACCTATATTATTTTCTAATTGAAGAAAAACTCTTTTATGGTTTCGATTTCCGCTTCGGCTTTCGGAGTGAGTTTTTCATATGTGGAAACGTACGCCCTGTCCCCCCTGCCGATGACGTTCGCGTTGAGGGTGTTGTTAAAGGCCTCGAGGCCGTACCGGTAGGTCCGATGTCCCCAGATATACTCGAACATATCCGCGGACTCGTTGTCGCGGGTCAGCTTGGTCTGCAGCAAAACCTCCTTGTACTCCGGCGAGATGGTTTTCCAGCCCTCATAGCCCAAGGCCTCGAGCAGAATGCTCGTCATCTCCAGACGCGAGTTGGTCACGGGGACGGTGGTGACGGTGACCACGTTGTTGTTTACAAGCTGCGTGTAATACGGGGTGTCCAAATCGAGCTTGGGGTGGGGGATCATGCCGAAATCGTCCTCCATCGAACGGAAATCATAGCGTTCTATCTCAAACATGCGCACATCCAGAAAGTACAGCCGGCGGTCCTTGAACATATTCCTGTCCTCGCCGTAGTTTTTGTTGTTGTAGAAGCCGCCGTAATCGCTGAACAGGTCCAGAATTTTGTCTATGGCGGCCATGGATTTTTCGCTGAAGATGTCTATTTCCGGATAGCCGTCCTTGTTTTTGATCACTTCGTTTCCGCCCAGCACCGTATGGAAATTGTACGGGATCTCATACTGCCAGCCCGCAATGGTGAACAGGTCTTTTCTGTAGTCCATTTTGCCGTCGCCGTCGAGATCGCGCGAGAGGTCCTTTATAATCCCCACAAATTTGTCGTATGTCCAGGTGCCGTCCTTTACGGACTGGTACGGGTAATCCAGCCCGGATTCGTTGAACAGGAATTTGTTGAAAATCAAAAGGGTGGTATATCCCAGGGTTGAATGGGCTATATCGCCCGCGGCGAAATACACCTTGTCGCCGTAGCACACTTCGAGTATCCCGCTGTCCCACCAGGGCTTGTTCAGATCGACATACGGCAAACTCTCGTTGTACTCGACATTCAGGCTGTTCATCGAGTCCACGAGCGAATACTGCTGTATGCCGAAGAAAGCGTCGTATTCGTCGGCGCCCGACCTGGCGGCCTTTCTGTAGGCGTCGCTCGAGGGGCCGAACTGGTCGAAAGTATCCAAATTGACCGTCTTGATGGTTATTTTGTATTTTTCCTCGATGGCCAAGTTTCGCGCGTATATCGCGTCGTTGAGGCGGTCCCCGTCGGACTCTTCATCGCATTCGAAATCCACTCCCGACCAGCCCGACAAGAGCAGCCGGAATTCCGCCCCGCCGAAATCACCATCGGGCAGCTCAGGGGTGGCCTCCGCCGGATCTTTGTTTGTATCGGAGGCTCCGTTTTGGTCCGGCGAAACGCCGTCGCCGGAGGCATTTTGCAAATTTTGCTTATCTTTGTCCGCGCAGGAAAACATCAAAAGCGCAAAAAGCGCAAAAAACGCCAGAACCGCCGGGAATTTTTTGATCGATTTCACACACAATCAGCTCCTCTCAAAGTAGATTATATCATATTCGCCAACGGTTTGTCAACTCTATAAATAAAAATATTTTTCATTTGACTTTTTTTCGATTATTCTGTATAATATAAACAAAAAAACAAAATAAAAAAACAAACACATAGGAGGCAAAAGTTAAAATGTCGCTTGAAAATCTTGTTGAAATGTCGCACAGATACGGCTCGGATCCCGATTTCGTACTCGCCGGGGGAGGCAACACCTCGTATAAAACCGGAAATCTGATCTATGTGAAAGGCTCGGGTACTTCGCTCGCCGCGATAAAAGAAGAAGAATTTGTCGTCTTATACAGGGATAAGCTCAACCGGATGTGGGAGGAGACGTATCCCGAAGACGAAAAAGAAAGGGAAGCCGCAATTTTATCGGACATGATGGAGGCGAGGATACCGGGCTCGGGATCAAAACGCCCCTCGGTCGAGACCCTGCTGCACGAGCTGTTCCCGCAAAAATATGTCCTGCACGTACACCCGGCGCTTGTCAACGGAATGACCTGCGCTCTGGAAGGCGAAGCCCGGGCAAAACGCCTTTTCGGGGAGGCGGCCGTGTGGGTCCCCGCGACCAATCCGGGATATACGCTGGCGCTCCGCTGCAAAAAGGCGGCGGAGCAGTACAAAGACAAAAACGGCCAAAACTGCGAAATCCTGATTCTGCAAAACCACGGGATATTTATAGCAAACGACTGCGTGGGCAAAATCGACGAAATGGTCTCTGATGTGACCCAAAAACTCAAAGACGCCCTGATCCGCGTCCCGGATTTCGGAATTTTGGATTTTGACAGGCAGAAACCCGCCGAGCTGATCCCGGCTCTGAGGATGCTGTACGCGAAAAAAACAAAAAGCGAAACCGCCTGCGCGAAATTTCTGTTCAATGCGGAGATCGCCTCCTTGGTGAAAAAATTCCCGCAGAGTTTTGAGCCGCTTGCGCGCCCGTTCACCCCCGACCACATAGTGTACTACAAGGCAAAGCCGATGCTCGCCGAATCCGGCGCGGATGCGGAAAGCCTCGGCGGCGCTTTGGACGCCTTTTACGCGGCAAACAAATACTATCCGAAAATCGTGGCTGCGGAGGGCATGGGGTGTTTTGCTTTGGGCGGCACCAAAAAGGAATGCGACGTGGCCGCCGCGTTGTTTTTGGACGCGGTGAAGATCGCGGTCTATGCCGAATCTTTCGGCGGGTGTTCGCATTTGTCGGCGGAGCTCACGGATTTTATCGTGAACTGGGAGGGCGAGAGCTACAGGCAGAAAGTGGCGCTTTCTTCGGAGGATACAAAAAGGTTAAACGAAAAAATCTGCATTGTCACCGGGGGCGCGCAGGGGTTCGGAAGGGGTTTCGTTGAATTTATGCATAAAGAGGGGGCCAACGTGGCGGTAGCGGACATAAACTACGCCGGGGCTAAGGCGCTGTCGGATGAATTGAACCAAAACGGCGCGGGCAAGACCATGGCGGTAAATGTGGATGTGACAAGCGAGGAAGCGGTGAAAAACATGATTTACGCCACGGCGCTCGAATTCGGGGGGCTCGACGTGTTCGTGCACAGCGCGGGGATCGTGAAGGCCGGCGCGCTCGACGAGCTCGGATTGAAGGATTTCAATTTGGTCACGTCGGTGAACTACAGCTCGTATTTTTTGTGCGCCAAATACGCTTCGCAGATCATGAAAATCCAGAATAGGGCGAATCCGGAGCTGTATTTTGACATAATCGAGATAAATTCAAAGTCCGGGCTCGTGGGCTCGAACAAAAATTTCGCTTATGCGGGCAGCAAATTCGGCGGCATAGGGCTCACGCAGTCGTTTGCCCTGGAGCTTGCGGAGTACAATATAAAGGTGAACGCGGTGTGCCCGGGAAATTTCTTGGACGGGCCGCTGTGGAGCGACCCGGAGAAGGGTTTGTTCGTGCAGTATCTCAAGGCGGGGAAGGTGCCGGGGGCGAAAACCGTGGAAGACGTGAAAAAGTTTTACGAATCAAAAGTCCCCATGAAAAGGGGATGTCAGGTGGCGGACGTCATGGCTGCGATATTGTACGCCATCGAGCAAAAATACGAAACAGGGCAGGCGATCCCCGTGACCGGCGGGCAGAATATGTTGAATTGAAGAGAGGGAATTATTTATGAATATGGAAAAGCTCATAGCGTCGCTTAACGACGAAAAGAAAGAAAACAGGCTGGGCGCGCTCTCCGACATCAAAAAAAAGACCGTCTCGGGCGAAATCGCCGCGCCCCAAAAAACCGACAACGTGAACAACCACATACACACCACTTACTCGTTCTCGCCGTATTCGCCCGCCAAAGCCGTATATATGGCGTATATAAACGGGCTGCAAACGGCCGGAATCATGGACCATGATTCGATTGCCGGGGCTTTGGAATTCATCGAGGCGGGCGAAATTTTGGGCATAGCCACCACAATCGGCGTCGAGACGAGGGTGGATATGTCCAAGACAAGGCTGTCCGGCAGAAGAATAAACAACACCGACCAGGACAGCGTGGCCTACGCGGCGCTGCACGGCATCCCGCACCAGTATATCGCCGGCTTCGACGGCTATTTTTCCCTGTTCAGGAAAAACAGGAATACGAGAAATATAAAAATGTGCGAAAATATATCCGACATCATGAAACCCCACGGCATATCGCTGGACTTCGGGCAGCACGTTCTGCCGCTTTCGCAGTACAAAGAGGGCGGCTCGGTCACGGAGCGGCACATAACCTACGCGCTCTCGGAGCTCATCGCGGAAAAACACGAAACCCCCGCCGAAGTCTTGGGCTTCCTGACAAACAAAATGGGGCTCGCAGTTACCGCAAAGGCGGAGGCGGCGATCAGGGAACACAACCCGGAGTATTACCTGTACGATATCTTAAACGTTTTGAAATCGGGCATGGTGGAGAAATTTTACGTTTCGGCCCATGACGAATGCCCGGATGTGGAAGATTACATAAAAATATCGAAGGCTTCGGGGGCTGCGGCGGCGTATCCCTATTTGGGCGATGTGGCCGATTCGGTCACCGGGGACAAAAAACCGCAGAAATTCGAGGACGATTATCTCGAGCTGGCGTTTGAGGAACTGGTGCGGCTGGGTTTTGACGCGGTCACATATATGCCCACGCGAAACACCAAAGAGCAGCTCGCGCGCGTCATCGGCCTGTGCGAAAAAAACAACCTGTTCCAGATAAGCGGGGAAGATATAAACTCTCCCCGACAGAGCTTTATATGCGCGGCTCTGGGCGATGATATGTTCTCGCATTTGATCGATTCGACCTGGGCCCTGATCAATCACGAAGCCGCCGCCACGAAAAACGAAAACGACGGGATGTTCTCCGAAAAAACGGTAACAAAATATCCGGATATAGCAGAAAGGGTGAAATATTTCAAAAGAAAAGGAACGTAAATTTGATGTTACCTATATTTATCCTGGCAATCAACAATTCCGCCGACAGAAGTTTTGCCGAGGTTTTATATGAGCGGCATAAAGATAAGATATATAAAACGGCTTATAAAATACTGCACAACGAGCATGACGCGGAAGATGCGACTTCGGAAACTTTTATAAAAATAATGGACAACCTTCAGAATTATTATGATAAAAGCGAAGATGCGCTGGCGGGCATATTTGTCACGATAACAAAACACACGGCGATTGACAAATACAGGCGAAAAAATAAAGTTGAAATTATATCCATACCGGAGGATTACACCGACGAGAATGATTTTGATTATGTGGCCGATTTTGTGGTAAAACAAGAGTTGTATAAGGAATTATATCAGAGTCTTGACGGACTCGATGAAGATTACTCGAATGTGGTAAAATTAAAAATGGAATATGATTACAGCGATATGGAGATAGCAAAAATTCTCGAAATATCGGTGGAAAATGTTAAGACAAGATATCACCGCGCGAAAAAAATGTTATCAAAATCATTGAACAAAAATAAAACGGAGAAAGAAAATGGACAATAGTGATTTCAAGTCGAAAATATTTGACGAGGTATTGAAAATAGTAGTTAAGGACAGTATAAAAAAAGAAATAGCGGAATATAACGATGTTAAAGAAGATGAACGGCACACATTTTCCCCGGAATTTGAATCAAAAATGACCAAGATATTGAAACGCGGAAAAAAATTCAAAACGGACTTTAGAAAAAATTCTTTAAAAATCATCGAGAGAACCGCTGTTGTAATTTTGATTATATTATCGCTGTCGTTTGTAAGCCTGTTCTCGGTGGAGGCCGTAAGGACGGAAGTATATAATATGATAATCACTTTTTATGAAAAATTTATAAATATCAATTTCAAAAACACGGACAATCAAAATTTTATAATGGGTGTTATACCCGAAATAATCGGGGAGGTATTTTTGCCTTCATATATCCCCGAAGAGTATTGGGAAGATGACATATCAAAATCAGACGTCGACGTCAGGGCTGTCTATACAAACGATGAAGGCAAAAATATCATATATTATCAAATGCTGCTTTCCGCAGTAGTTTCCGTCGACGGGGAAGAATATATAGAAAACGATATAACTATAAACGGAAATAACGGAAAGATTTATGAATACAATAAAGCAGACGATATTGTGTATTATATAATCGTTTGGAACGACAATAAATATTTTTATCAGATATACAGCTTTTCAAACAAAGAAGAAACGATAAAAGTAGCGGAAAGCGTCGTATTGCATGATGTTGAAAAATAAATTTCAGTAAGCCAAAAGACAAATAAACCCGCTTTTACCATTTTTCGTCTTTTTATAAAAAAATTTAATGAATATGGAATTTTCCTGTAACTTTTTTGATTTTCGTTCGTTATATATTGTGTAGGGCAAAAAAATAATAAAAAGAAAAGGAGAATTTGGAAATGAAATCAAAAAAAATCGCGGCGTTTTTATTGATCCTCGCAATAATGGCAATTTTCTTATCTGTCACGGTGGCGGCTCGCTGGATTAATACTATGGGTATATCATGTGACCTCGCTTTTTCAGGCAGAACCGCTACCTGTAAAGGGAATATAGAGGCTTTGCCGGGGTCAACGATATCAGGAACTTTGACTTTATACAAGAAAAATGGTTCATCGTGGGATTACGTAACTTCATGGAATAAAAATTCGGCATCATCGCTTACCATTAACGAAAAATATACGGTAAGCAGCGCGGGCACATACAGGGTTATGATAAGCGGAACCGTGACTCGTAATGGCACATCAGAATTTGTTTCTTTGACAAGCAGTGAAAAAAGCTGTAATTAAACTCAAAAAAAATAGCGAAATTATGTAGCTCTTAGAATAGGACAATTCCGGCAAAACTCAAAAAAATCGCCGTTGATTTGGGGATGAAATAAGATAGGACAGCATACGGCAAATATGCTGTCCCGGGAATCAAGATAATATATACCGCGATATATGGCAGTAGCGGCATATACTATCGCAAGGGAGGAATGACTCCAATGTTCAGCTAAACACGCGCACGAGCGGCAAAACTCGAAAAAGTGCGCGCGCATGACGTTTTGAAGCCCGCTGAAACATCCTCAATTTCAATTATGCCATAAAATTATTAACAAATTTTTAAAGAAATATGAAATAAAAAGGAGTAAATTTAGATATGAAAAAAGTCAAAATCGTCGCGCTGGCCGTGGTGGCGGCAGTACTCAGTTGTTCTTTGCTCGCCCTGCCCGCAGGCGCGGGCGCCAAAATCATCGACCAATTTGAATTAGACGGAGTAGTGTACACCGTCAGAGCATGGTCGAGTACGGACAGGGACCAAGAAATATCTGATATATTGGCGCGTAAGGAACTCGACCGTCAACTCACGGAAAAAGAAATCGCCGAGTTGTGCGAGGCGCTGGGGAATATCGACTACAGAAAGGCGGTAGTCATACGCGGGGACTGTTTCAGGATAACGCACATAGAGCTGGCATACGGCTACGCGATGAATTTCATCACGACATGGTCGCCGGGCAGCCGCGGGTTGGTGCAGAGGGAGGACAAGCGCGAAATCACGCAGAATGGCGCGGTGGTGGCATGGGCCAATCTGGTGGCTACGTTCAACCAGCAGCCCACGAGCGTCACGATAGAGTATTCGGGCACATCATCGTGGGTGGCATCGGGCATACCGATAAGCTGGAGCATTACGGCGATCAAGACATCGGGCACATCATCATCGGGTTATTTGCTGGCGGCGACAACTACGGCGACTGCGACGAATCCCGGCGGCGGTACGACCGTCGTGCCGTACAATTTATCTGTCTCCTGTTTCCCCGGATGATGCAAAACCTTCAGCGATTACCTTACTGTCAAGATACTAAACGCCTTTTTATGCCGCATA
>WQXD01000137.1 GCA_009785015.1 Oscillospiraceae bacterium
CAAACACCTGACGCAGAATCCCCCAAAAGAAAAGCAGGATATCGGCGCCTGGAGCCGCCTGCTGGAAAAACTTATCGCTGCCCCCGGTTATCATCTGTTGGTGGCGGAATCGGAAGGCAGAGTCGTATCGTCCGTGACGTTGGTCATAATACAAAATTTGACCCATAACCTGCGCCCGTATGCTTTAATTGAAAACGTAGTCACGCATTCGGATTTCCGAAACAGGGGTTACGCTTCGGCGCTTATGGAAAAAGCGGGTGAAATGGCAAAAGAGGGCGGCTGCTATAAAATAATGCTGATGACCGGTTCAAAAAAAGAAAGCACGCTGCGGTTTTATGAGCGGTGCGGCTTTGATATGCGCGGGAAAACCGCGTTTTTAAAACGGCTGTAATTTTTGCGGGGAAGCCCTTGTATTTCTTTTTTCCCCGTGATATAATATACAAAAAGAAAACAGTTTAAAATCAGGAGGGCGAAAATTGTGAATATGGCAAAAATGACCGGAATTTTCAGGGAAAAGCTAAAAACCCGGGCGGCGGGGATTTTCTCCAAGACGAGCGACCCCGCTTTTATCGAAGTCATGGGATATGCGGGCCTCGACTATGTCATAATCGATCTGGAACACGGCCCCAACACCATCGCATCCGCGCAGAACCTGATCCGCGCCGCCGAAGTGTCGGGGATTTTTCCGATTGTGCGGGTGAAGGAAGGCTGCGCCTGTGTGATGGGGGAGGCGCTCGACATCGGGGCGATGGGACTGCAGATTCCGCAGATAACCACGAAGGCCGAAGCCGAAGCCGCGGTCGGCAGAGCGAAATTTCACCCCATGGGAAACCGCGGCGTGTGCAGGTTTGTGAGGGCGGCCGAATATTCGGCGAAGGACCGCTTCGAGTATTTTGCCGAAGCGAACCGGTCGGTTGTGATCCTTCAGATAGAGGGCAAAGAGGGCATCGAAAATATTGACGGGATATTGGAAGTCGGGGGCGTCGACGTCATATTTGTGGGGCCCTACGACCTCTCGCAGTCGCTCGGGCTGACCGGGCAGGTCAGCCACCCGTCAGTCGAGGAAAAAATGCTTGAGATAGCAAATAAATGCGAGAAAAAAGGCATGACGGCGGGCACGTTCGCCGATACCCCCGAAAGCGCCGCGAAATGGATCGCGAAAGGGGTAAAATATATATCGTATTCGGTCGACGTCGGAATATTTTACAACGCCGTCAGCGGTCTTGTACAAATGCTCAAACAAAAGTGACAAAAGAGGAGGCGCATTTATGGAAGAAAAAAAATACGCGTTGGTCACGGGCGGGGGGCGCGGAATAGGGCGGGCGGTCGCGCTGCGCCTGGGAAAAGAGGGCTATAATGTGGCCCTGACATACCGCAATTCAAAAGAGGGGGCATTGGAGGTGCAAAAGAGCCTGTCGGAAATGGGCTCAAACACGCAAATTTTTTATGCCGACATGTCAAATCTCGCGCAGCTCAACGCGGCGTTCGACGCCTATGAGCAGCACTATCCCCGTTTGGACCTGTTGGTCAATAACGCGGGGGTCACCATGGGCGCCCCTTTTCTGGAAACGCCGCCCGAACTGTTTGAAAAAGTGGTGAACACCGATCTGCGCGGGGTGTTTTTCATGGCGCAGCGGGCGGCCAAGTATATGATCAGCCGGGACTGCGAGGGCTGTATCGTAAATATTTCGTCCAATCAGGGGATCGCGAATTTTGATGGCAATTCGGTTTACGGCAGCATAAAGGCGGCGGTGGCCAAACTCACAAAGCACATGGCTCTGGAGCTCGGCCGCTACAACATACGGGTGAACGCGGTGGCGCCGGGGCTTGTGGATACGGGCTGGCTCGAAAACCCGAAAAACCACGGCAGGGACAAACACAAAAGGAAATACGGCGCCGTGATTCCGCTGGGAAGCTATGCGGTGCCCGGCCAGGTGGCGGGCATAGTGGCGTTTCTGGCCTCTGACGACGCGGTGTACATCACCGGCTCGGAGATAGTCGCCGACGGCGGGGCGAGGCTGCCCGTGATTATGGATATAGCGCCCGAATGGCTGCCGGAAGAACTGCCGAAAAGGCGGAAACCGGCTTTGGAAAAAAACAGGGAGGAAGAAAAAAAATGAAAATAACAGCGGTAAAACGTATCTTTTCCGGGCACAACATATACGCAAAAGTCGAAACCGACGAAGGCATACACGGCATAGGCGAGGGCACGCTCAATTCGCGCGAAGCGGCGGTGGCCGCGGTGCTCGAGGCGATCGAGCCCGTGATATGCCAAAAGGACCCTTTCGATATCGAACACATATGGCAGGATATATTCAGAGGCACCTTCTGGCGCGGCGGGCCGGTGCTCATGTCGGCTTTATCCGCGGTGGACATGGCGCTGTGGGATATAAAGGGCAAGGCGCTCAGTACGCCGGTGTATAACCTGCTGGGCGGCAGATGCAGGGACAAAATCCGCGTGTACAGCCACTGCGGGGGAAAGACGCCCGACGAGCTGTGCCGCAATGCCGAGCAGCTCCTGAAGCGCGGCTTTACCGTGCTGCGCATATGCCCCCACGACGTAAACGCGAAGGACGAAGGGTTCTATGAGCCGGGCAGGCAGGTGAGGCTGAGCGTGAAATTCATGAAAGCGCTGCGCGCCGCGGTGGGCGAGGAGCCCGAAATCATATTTGAGTGCCACACGCGATTTTCCCCCGCCCGCGCGATAGAGCTGATCAACGCAATCGCCGAATACAGGCCCGTTTTCGTGGAGGACCCGATCCGTTCAGACAGCCCCGAGAGCTTCCGCGTTTTGCGCTCGCAAACCTCTGCGCCGCTCGCCACGGGGGAAAAATTCGGCGGGGTTTGGGATTACAAGACGCTCATAGAAGAAGATCTGATCGATTATCTGCGCACCGACGTGTGCAACTGCGGGGGAATCAGCTCCATGCGGAAAATAGCCGCCTACGGCGAAACCCACTATATGGAAATGGTGCCCCACGGTTTGCCGAGCGCGGTGGGGATGATGGCCGCCTTCCAGACGGATATGGCGACGCCCAATTTTTTCATGCAGGAATGCGGGCTTTACGGGGATATCGGGGCGCATCTTGAAATGGACGCCGAATACAAAGACGGCTTTTTCACGCTGGGAAACTCGCCGGGGCTCGGCGTCGCTTTGGACGAGACGAAATGCCGGCCCTATACATCGTACGAGCATCCTCACTGGCATAGGGAGGACGGGACGGTGCAGGACTGGTGATAACAAAAATTTTTTTTGGGGAGGATTGATAAAAAATGAAATCGGAAGGATATATACAATGGATGGGCGGAGCGGGCTTTATGATAGAATACCGGGGGGTTCGCATAGGGCTTGATTTGTATATCAGCAACGCGTGCATGAACCAAAAAGGCGAATTCAAAAGATTGACCCCGCCTCCGTGCGCGGCGGAGGATATACAAATGGACTATTTGATTTCGTCGCACGAGCACGGCGACCATTTGGACATGGGCAGCCTCGGAAAATGGTTTGAAATAAACGAAAACCTGAAGCTGATAGGGCCCGGCGCTTCGCTGGAGGCGGCAAAAGAAATAGTCCCGCAGACTAAGATGATCGCCCTTGACCGCGGGGGGCGCGTCGAACTGGCGCCCGAAATAACCGCCCGGGGGGTGGCGTGCGATCACGGCGAAAATACCCCCGGCGCGATAGGCGTCGTTTTGACGCTCGGGCGGCTGAGCATATATTTCATGGGGGATATGCAGTACCGGCCGGATTTGCTCGAGCTGACCGGGGTCGGGGATATCGACATACTGCTCGTCCCGATAAACCCGGCGTTCGGCAACCCCGGAACGGAAGGCGCGGCGAAGATGACCGCGATGGTCGCCCCGAAGCTCACCGTCATTCCCTGCCACTTTTGGCTGTTCAAGGAACACGGCGCGGGAGACCCCGGATCGTTTGAAGCGGAGTGCGCGAAACTGACGCCGAAGACAAACTGCACGGTTTTGGCGTCGGGCGAAAAGTATATGCTAATTTGATTTTTCAAACGCTTCGAGCGTCTTTGCGATCGCTTTTTCATATTTGGCCTCGTTTTTTTCATATAACGAAACGAAATCGCGTTGTTTGGGCTTGTACATATCTTCAAGCACCATGCCCACATTGCCCCAGTTAAACGCTTTGCCGAGGTCAAATACGCGGGTGGCAAGGATTATATCCAGCATCTCTATCGACTCTTCGTCTCGCAGGAATTTGCCTTCGATCGATATGGCATAATAAGCCGGCCTGACCGTATACCGCGACTCCGCCGCCAGCGCCTCCAGGATTATCCCCGTCCTTTCCAAGTTGTCATTGGTCACCGGCACCGAAAGCGCGGAGGCCACGGGGTGAACGTAATGATAGTAATTTTGCTGGGTTTCGTCGAACTTAGGCATCGGCACTATGCCGAAATTGGTTTCCATGCTGCGCATGCGTATGACAAGCTGCAGCGCCGTATTCTTAAACAGCGCCTGGTTATTTTCAAATACCGCCTGCGTTATATAATAGGATTCGCTTTCGTTTATATCCCAGTGGTTGATCGATACCGTCAAATCGTACATCAGGTCAAATATCTTATTTATAACAGAAATGGAACGTTCCGTGGCCATGTCTACAAACGGCATGTCGTCCGCGTCTTTTTTGACGTATTTTTCCCCCGCGGCAAGATAATAGGCGCTCATGTTTTCGCCTTGCTGGATATTGCCGAAAAAATCATTCCTGTCCATAATCCCGTCGCCGTTTAAGTCCCGCGATATGCCCGTGCTCATTTCCAAAAACTTGTCAAACGTCCATTTGCCGCTTCTCACTATATCATACGGGTTTTCCATCGCGAGGTCAGCTATCAGCTTTTTGTTGAATATGATGAGCCATGTCGCGTCGTTGTCCATTATAAACAGGTCGCCGACCGTAAAAAGCAGCCTGTTGCCGATAGTCAAATCAATATTTGCCCTCTGGTCCCACCATGGCTTGGAAAGGTCGAGGTACGGTATCTTTTTCAGGTCTGTGAAATATTCGCCCCCGGCGAAATTGACTTGGTCGAACATATGGGGCACGACCGCGTCGTAGGCGTCGTCGCCGGAACTTACGGATTTGCGTATAACACTGCTCATATCGGCCGTCACGGCCGGTATGTTCACCAAATTGAAATTATACTTATTTTCGACATACCTGTTTCTGGCGTAAACCGCGTCGTTTATCGGCTCGCCGGTTTCCTCGTCTGCGCCTATATCCCGGCTTTCCCATTCGACGCGGACCGGGCCCGGCGAATATATCCTGAATTCATAGCCCCCAAAATCCATATCCGGCAGATCCGGAAGCAATTTTTCCGGTTCCCCGGTTATTTCGCCCGGCGCTTCGTTTTCAATATTATTTTTTGTATGGTTGTCTTCTTTGCCGCCGGCCTGATTGTCCCCGCACGAAAACAATATGCCGGAAAACAGCAGTACCGCAAAAAACATATATATTTTTTTATTCATAAAATCACCTCTTTTTAGATATATTCCTGTTTGTAATCGATGAATATCGGCGACGACCAGGCAATGCCGCCGTCTTTTTGCGTCACGCGTATGTAGTAATACCGGCTGTTGTTGGCGGTGTGTATCTGGTCGGAGGCGTCCATTCTGTCGGGCGACATGAGGCGTCCGTAATCGAGCGCCATATCGAAGCAGCATTTCGCTTCGCGCGTGCTTTTTTCGTAAATTGAAACGCCGTTTTGGACGAGTTCGATCTTCTCCGCCGGGCTCGGGGTAATCGCGGAGGCCGCCGCGTGAATCGGAAACAGCTGCTCGATGGTGTACTGATTGACTTTCAGCACGGTTCCCATCGGGAAACCGTTGATATGGAAGTCAATTAAAATCCGGTCTCCCGACGTGGCGTAGCACATGCGGTTTTTGATCGCCGAATAGATATCGCCGCGCGTCAAAGCCGGGGACAACGCGGCGGTCAGCCCGCCGTCTCCGGGCAGGGTGTTGTGCACATCTCCGCCGCCCACAAATCCCAGATGGTACCCGCGCCCCAAAAGGTCGCAGACATATGTGCCCGGCATGGTGGTATGGAAATCGTCCATACAGGCGAAACGCCGTTCCGAGTTGCCCCATGTGGAATATATCTCAATAACCGGCTCCGTGTCTTCGGTTATGGTGTTTGGGTCGAGCCTGTGGTATATGGTGGCGGGATGGTGGCCCGCGGCTATGGCGTCCAAGTTGTTTTCCGTGAAAAATTTTTTTAATTTGTCCGGATGGTTGGCCTCAAACGTCCTGCTGTGGAAATACGGCGGCAGCGGGTGTGTGTCCGGAAAATAGATATTGCGGTGCCCGTATTCAAAACTCGTCCATTCAAACCCGGGCAGCACGAGTATTCCCGTTTTTTCCTGTATTTCGTCCATTGTTTCAAAATAACGCCGCCATATATCGGGAGTCATGTGTTCCGCATGGTCGGCAAACGCGACAAAATCATGCCCGCGGTCCTTGGCTATGCGCGCGTTTTCCTCCATTGATCTGTTGAGCGGGTGGCCGCACATCGAATTATTGGTGTGGACGTGAATGTCGCCGAAATATGTATTGACCTCGCGCGAATATTTGTATGAGCCGGGCGGCCGGCCTATTTGGACCGGCCCCAGCTTTCTTATTTCGTGGGCGGGAAAATACGCAGTCCGGTTATACACGGGATCCATTTCGATCCGCCGCGCGGCAAATTCCCCGGGGAGCTCATCGCCCGGTATATCCAGTGTGATATTTTCCAAAAATACGTGCTGCACCGCGTATGCATAGGGGTCGCGTTCAAGGCGCAGCTCAACTGCCCTGCTCGCTTCCCCCGTTCCGCCGGGCAGCGGCACGCTGAAATCGGTCCATGTATTGGCGGGCAGTTCGAGTTCGCAGATATGGGAGTTGTCACAATAGGCGCTGATCTTGTTTGTCCCCCCCGCGGACAGCAGCGCCAGCGTAAGATTGACGCTGCCGCCGGGGACGATAAGGCCAAAAATTTGGTCGGCGGAGCGCGAGGTTTTGTTTGCCAACTGCGCCAGAGCGTCTCTTTGTATCGGAAAAAGCGAATGGGCATTCGGGCGGCTGAGGCCGGACAGCAGAAAAGGCGCGTCTTCCTCGGGTTTGCCGACTTGAACGGTGATAATCATTTATATTCCCCCTCTTTTTTTTATCTGATATATATTTATATATTAGGTTATATCCCATTTATTTGCGCTCGTCGTGAATTTTTTGTGTCATTTTTGAAAAAAATCATAAAATAATTACAAAAAATTAAAAAATACTGTTATATTACAGCGTATTTGATATGCTATAATGCGGATATGGAATTAAAACTAAAATCAGGAGGAAGTAATTATGGCAAACTTGGCAGGCACGAAAACAGAGAAAAATTTGGCGGAGGCATTCGCGGGGGAAAGTCAGGCGCGCAATAAATATACGTATTTCGCATCAAAGGCGAAAAAAGAGGGATACGAACAAATTGCGGCCATATTCGAGGAAACCGCGGGCAACGAAAAGGAACACGCGAAAATCTGGTTCAAGTTGTTGTGCGGCGGGGAAATACCCGAAACCGCGGAAAATCTGAAAGCGGCGGCGGCGGGCGAAAACGGCGAATGGACCGAAATGTACAAACGCATGGCAGCCGAGGCAAAAGAAGAAGGATTTGACGATATCGCGTTTTTATTTGAAAAAGTGGCGGATATCGAAAAAGAACACGAGGAGCGTTACCTGAAGCTGCTCAAAAACGTCGGGGAGGGAAGCGTGTTCGGCAAAGCGGAAAAATCAATATGGATATGCCGCAACTGCGGGTACACGGCCAACGGGGAACAGGCGCCGCAGGCGTGCCCCGTGTGCAGGCATCCCCGGGCGTATTTTGAGCTTCGCGCGGATAATTATTAGGCTTTATTTTCCGTAAAATATCACCCCGCCGGCGAGAGTCCGGCAGGGTGATATTTTTTGTGCTATTTTGTCATCGCGTTGTTTTCGCATACTTGCCGGCATTCGCCGCATTTTATACATTCGCGGTCATTTATTTTGCCTGTGTCCATTTTGCAAAATTGTACACAGGCCCCGCATTGCGAGCATTTTGATTCATCCACATTGATTTTTATCAGCGAACGGCTGTTGAAAAACGAATATATGGCTCCCAGCGGACAGATAAAACGGCAAAAAAACCGGTATACAAAAACGGCCGATACAACAGTTATCATCAGCACGAGTATTTTCCAGTTAAACAGCGCGCCGACGATATTTTGCAGGCTTTTATCCGCGGCGACAAGCGGGATGCCGCCCTGCAGTGTCCCGGCGGGACAGATATACTTGCAGAAGGCCGGAACGGCAGCGCCGGTTTTGACAAGCGAATATATCGGAAGTATCGCGCCAAACGCGAGCAAAATGAAATATTTCAGAAAAGACAAGCGGCGCGTCCATATGCTTTTTTTCAATTTCGGCGACGGTATCTTATACAACAGCTCCTGAATAAGGCCGAACGGACAAAGAAAAGAGCATACGGCGCGCCCGAAGAGTATGCCGAAAATGACGAGGGTGCCCGCGATATAAAGCGGCAGTTTGAATTTCAGCTCCGACAGGGCGGATTGCAGGCTGCCCAACGGACAAGCCGCGACTGCTCCGGGGCAGGAATAGCAATTCAAGCCGGGAACGCAAACCCCTTTTAAAGCGCCTTTATAGATTTTACCTTCGGCAAATCCCTTGAAATTTGAATTGTATATAACCGCGGATATGAGCTGTATTATTCTGCGCCTGCCTATTTTCTTTATCTTCTTAGCCAAGTCCGATACACTCCAAACAAATTGTTATTGCCTTTAATAAAGTATCATGATAATCGTCCTGTATTATTCCCGCGGCAACGAATATGAGCCCGAGGGGCAATAATATGATCCATGCTTTCTTTTTAAATATATTTTTCATAAATTTAACGGAGTTATTTAATCCAATCCAACTCTGATTTGTCAACCATTTTTAAAATTTCCGTAAAGTCGATTGTTAAATCCGGAAATAAAGTTGATTTAATTTTGTCGCTGAATGTATATTTTGTTTCAACAGGGTTCGTTTTGTCGATGTTTGTATAGGTAGTAATTTTATCTTTTAATAAATCCACAAGCCAAAGTTCTTTGACGCCGTATTTGATATAATTATCTTTTTTATCGTTATAATCATA
>WQXD01000138.1 GCA_009785015.1 Oscillospiraceae bacterium
AAGTAAACCTTTTAACATATTTTTCAGAAAGGAATATTATGATTTAGCTATGACTATATCATACAAGTAAATTTATGAATAATATTATGCCGATGTCCACAACGATTAGACATAATAAAATAACCAGAACTTTATCAAATTCAGTAATGGAATTGGAAAAAAAACAAAAAGCGCTTGCTTTACAAGAGGAATGCGCCCTTGTTCATTGGGGGAATAAAAGAAAAAATGATTTAATAAAATTAGTCAATATAGCCGACATCGATGATATCGATGAATTTAAAAAAACAACCATAAACGGGTTGGACTACGTCATGCCTGATTTTGTGTTGTTTAAAAATAATCCGTATTTGCACAATGAATATGACACAAGAACGGCAGGTTATCCCGATTTAATAATTGAAGTTTGGTCAGATGGCAATGATAAAGATGAACGCAAATCAAAATTGAGCCTATATTCGACAAGCCCCGTAACGGAACACTGGTATATAGAACAGGATTCAAATGAAGTAATTTGCTATTCGGGCGATAAAAAAATTGATAATCAATATTTGACCGATGTGCTTGTAACGCTTGACGGATTGGAATTTGACCTTCGTTATTTGGCCACCTAAAAATCGCGAAAAGCCCCGGGACAATATTTCCCGGAGCTTTTTTTCCGCAAAAATTTCTTTAAGGTTATTTCGGTACGCTTTCCCAGTCCTTCATGAACTTTTCGAGCCCGGAGGAGGTGAGGGGGTGGTCCACCATCTGCATCAGCACCTTGAAAGGCACTGTGGCGATATCGCATCCGATTTTGGCGAGCTGGGTCAAATGGACGGGGTGGCGCGCGCTCGCGGCGACGATCTGCGTCCTGCTGTCTGCCGCGTCTATGATTTCCTTGATCCCGTCGACGAGATCAAGCCCGTCCCAGCCGATATCGTCGAGCCTGCCCACAAACGGCGCCACAAACGCCGCGCCGGCGTTTATCGCGAGTATCGCCTGGGCCTCGGAAAACATCAGCGTCACGCATACCCTGACGCCTTTCTTCGAGAGTATGCTGCAGGCCTTGAGGCCTTCGGCGCACATCGGTATTTTGACCACCATGCGGTCGTTGAGAGCGGCGAGTTTTTGTCCCTCTTTGACCATCCCGTCCGCTTCAAGCGAAATGACCTCGGCGAATATGAGCCCGTCGGTCATTATCTGCGTTATTTCATCTATGGCGTCCTCGAATTTTTTGCCTTCCTTCGCGATTATTGACGGGTTTGTGGTGACCCCGGAGACAATTCCCATTTCACAGGCCTGTTTTATGTCTTTGATGTTTGCCGTGTCGATGAACAGTTTCATTTTTATTCTCCTTAAATTATTTTATTTAAACGCCTTTTTTCGCTATGCGCAAAAGTTCCGGCGCGCTGTAGTTTTGCGTTCCGGCGTGGCCGGGCAGCGGCAGAAATTTTTCGTTGATGGCGTCGAGTATCCATTCCGCCTGCGGGAAATAATCCGCATCCCATTCGACGGGGGGCGTTATCCAGTTTTTCGCGCCGACCACGACCGGGGCCGCGGCCAGATCGCCGAAGGCCATTTCGGTTATGTTTCTGGCCATGTCGCCAAGTATGGAGCCCCTCGCCGGGGCGTCCGAGGCGAGCAGAATCTTTTTGGTCTTTTTTACCGATTTCAGCACTTTTTCGTAATCAAACGGCACTATGCTCCGGGCATCTATGACTTCCGCGCCTATATCGTATTTGTCCTGCAGTATGTCGGCCGCTTCGAGCGCCCTGTACAGCGTGGAGCCGATGGTCAGAATGGTTATGTCGCCGCCCTCGCGCTTGACGTCGGGATCTCCGATTTCTATCTCGTAGCCCTCTTTCGGAACGCCGCTTTGGTAAAACATCTCGCCCGTTTCATACAGGCGCTGGCTCTCGAAGAACACCACCGGGTCGGTCCCGTTCAGGGCCGCGGCGAGCAGCCCTTTCGTGTCGTAGGGAGTCACGGGGAACACCACTTTCAGCCCCGGAATATGCGCCGCCAGCGAAGTCCAGTCCTGCGAATGCTGCGCCGCGTATTTCGCGCCCACGGAGACGCGGAGCACCACCGGCATTTTGAGTATTCCGGCGCTCATCGCCTGCCACTTGGCGAGCTGGTTGAATATCTCGTCGCCCGCGCGCCCCATGAAATCGCAGTACATGAGTTCCGGCACCGCGCGTCCGCCGCAGAGCGCGTATCCCACCGAGGAGCCCACGATGGCGGATTCGGATATGGGGGAATTGAACAGCCTGTGGTAGGGCACGCTCTTTTCCAAATCGCGGTAGCAGCTAAAAGCGCCTCCCCAGTCCCTCACGTCCTCGCCGTAGGCGATCAGCGTGGGGTCTTCGTAATATTTGTCAAACAGCGCCTCGAAAACGGCGTCGCGTATATTGTACAATTGCGCTTTGGGAACCGGGGTTCCGTCCTCGTTTTTGTAATACCGCTTTTTGCCCGCGATCGATACCACCCGCGGATTTTCGTCTTTTTTTGTAAGCATGTCACACACTTCGCGCTCCGGGTCCATTGAGGGCTTTTTCAAATTGGAGAACATCAGGTCCTCGACGAAAAATTTGTCTTTTTTGAGGTCGATATACGGCGAATCCCCGACATTTGCCGCAAGCTCGCATACTTTTGTCATGCGGGCTCTGACATTTTCCCAGAGACTTTCGAAATCGTTTTCGGTTCCCGCTTTGGCTTCGATGAGTTTTTGTTTGAAAATCACCGTCGGGTCCTGGGCTTCCCATTCGGCAAATTCTTCTTGGGTGCGGTATGTCATGATGTCCGATGTGGAATGGCCGGTCAGCCTGTATGTGACCAGATCGAGCAGCACGGGGCCCCGGCCGCTTTCCAAGATGGGTTTCTTTCTGCGCATCGCGTCGATAACTGCCAAAGGGTTCCAGCCGTCAACTCTCTCGGCGTGCATTTGCGCGGGGTTCACCCCGGCGCCGAACCTGGCCAGAAATTCATAAGCCATGGTTTCGCCGCGGGTCTGGCCCCCCATTCCGTATTGGTTGTTGTTGAAGTTGAACAAAATCGGCAAGCCGCCGTTGTGTTCGCGGTCCCAGAGCTTGGTGAACTGGTCCATCGCCGCGAAGTTCATCGATTCATAAACCGGCCCGCAGCCCAGCGATCCGTCGCCCGCATTCGCGATCACGATGCCTTTTTTTTGATTTACCCGCTTATACAGCGCGGCCCCGAGCGCGATCGGGGCGCTGCCGCCCACGATGGCGTTGTTCGGAAATATTCCGAACGGCAGAAAAAAGGCGTGCATCGAGCCGCCGAGCCCGCGGTGGAAACCCGTCTCGCGCCCGAAAATCTCCGAAGCGGTTCCGTAAAGCAAAAAATCGACGGCGAGCTCTTTTACGTCCCCCGATTTGTTGATTTTTTCGACCGAATTCAATATGAGCCCGCCGAAAAAATTTTTCATGATATCGGTGAGTTCATCGTCGCCGAGCTTGAATATGGACGACAGGCCTTTGGCCAGAATTTCGCCGTGGCTCCGGTGCGAGCCGAATGTGATATCGTCCTGGCCGAGCAGATACGCCTGCCCCACGGCGGTGGCTTCCTGCCCGATGGACAAATGCGAGGGGCCGGGATAGGTGTGCTTGACGCCGTTGTACAGGCCCTTCACCTTGCATTCGCGTATCATGGTTTCAAATTCGCGCAAAAGCGCGATATCCCTGTAGATCCTGATCAGGTCCCCATCGGTGAAATTTCCCGCTTTTTTTTCATCCTCCACGGTTTTGGAATACTGGTTGACCGGAATGTCGGTAAAATGAATAAATCCGGGCGCCCTCATTTCCGAGGGCGATACATGCTGTGATTTTGGCATTTTTTTGTCTCCTTTATTATTACGGTTATTTACATCACTTTCAAGTATATCACATTTTGTCGCCGCCGTCAATAAATTTTTCGGTGTTGACAAATTTAATAAATTGTAGTAAAATATATGTCAGAGCAAAAAATTTTAATTAAAGGGTGATATTATGCAGGAATTTGACAGAAGGGAACAGCAAAACAACAAAAGGATGGGATATTTGTTTTTGGCGTTGGCCGTGGTTTTGATAATCATGGCTGTGGCCGCCGTGCTCTTCGGGTATGTCCTCCCTCCCCAAAAGGGAAACGACGGCGAAATGCACGACTGGTTCGGCAGGATCACAGACGATATACCGCCCGCCCTCAATTTGATTTTGCCGCATTGGGCCGGCCATATATGGCTCATTATAGACTGCCTTATACTTTTGGCCATGATAATTCTGATAGACAGGATGTTCGTCAAAAGCAAACTCTATTTTACCGGTATAAAAAACGTGGATTTTTAGATGACGCCTTTTGCCGAAATGATATAGTCGCCCGCAGGCGTCAGCGCCTTTTTTATGGCTTTTGCGGCAGCTTTAAAAATCGCTTCGGTTTTGTGGTGGTTGTTTTCGCCGTACTGCAGATTTATATGGATCGTGGCGAGCATGTTCTGCGCCATCGCGCGAAAAAATTCCTTTGTCATCTGGACGTCGTAGCCGCCGATTGAGCCGTTGGCAAATTCCGCGTTGAATACCAAATACGCCCTCCCGCCCAAATCCGCGGAGCACATCGCGAGGCTTTCGTCCATGGGCACGTATTCGTGGGCGAATCTGGTTATGTTTTTGTTTTGGCCGATGATTTCCCCGAATGCCAAACCCAGCACAATTCCCGCGTCTTCGATTGAATGGTGGCAGTCCACATCCAGATCCCCGCTCATTTCGAGCGCGATCTCAAAGCCGCCGTGGAAGGCGAACGTGTTTAACATATGGTCGAAAAATCCGATCCCGGAACTTCCGCGAAGCCCCGGCTTTTCGGCGTCCGCGCAAAGCGACAGCCTTATTTTTGTTTCTTTGGTCTCGCGCTCGATCTGAGCGGCTCTTTTTGATTCTTTAATCGTTGTCATACATCAAACCTCACTTTTATTGAATTTGCGTGAGCGGTCAGCTTTTCGGATTCGGCGAATTCCGTTATGAAGTCTTTTGCCTCTTTGAGTTTTTCTTTGGAATAGTACACGAAGCTCGATTTTTTCACGAAACTGTCCACCCCGAGCCCCGACGAAAACCTCGCTGTGCCGTTTGTGGGCAGCACGTGGTTTGTCCCCGCGAAATAATCGCCGAGCGCCTCCGGCGAATAAGCGCCCAAAAATACGGAACCCGCGTTTTTGACCGAGGCCAATCTGTCAAAACAATCCTCAACTGCGAGCTCCAGGTGTTCCGGGGCCGTCTCGTTCGCGATCTCGATCGCTTCGTCTATGCTCCCGCACAATATGCAGCCGCCGTATTCCTCCAAGGATTTCACGATTATGTCTCTCCGGCTCAAATTTTTTATCTGTTTTTCGATTTCGGCATTCACCCGGGCGGCGAATTCGCCGTTGTCCGTGACGAGAAGCGAAGAAGCGAGAACGTCGTGTTCCGCCTGGCTCAGCAGATCCGCGGCTATATATTCCGGATCGGCGGATTTGTCCGCTATGACCAATATTTCGCTGGGGCCCGCGATCATATCTATATCCACTGCCCCGTACACGAGCTTTTTCGCGGCTGCCACGTAAATATTGCCGGGCCCCGTGATTTTATCGGTTTTTTGTATGCTGTTTGTGCCGTATGCAAGCGCCGCGACCGCCTGCGCCCCGCCGACTTTCAGTATTTTATCCACTCCGCATATCCTGGCCGCGGCGGCGATTTCGGGTTTTATGCCGTCTTTTTTGGGCGGGGTGGCGATTGTCATTTCTTTTACTTTTGCGATTTTGGCCGGAATCGCGTTCATCAGCACGGTGGAAGGGTACAGGGCGCTGCCCCCCGGCACATACATCGCGACGCGTTCAAGCGGCGTCACCCTTTGGCCTAATATTATTCCTTCTTTTGTTATGACATATGAGTTCTGCGCTTGTTTTTTGTGGTATTCTTCTATGTTTTCCGCCGCCTTTTCCATGACTGCTATGAGCTTTTTATCGCATTTGCCGTAAATTTCGTCGATTTCTTTGTCGGTCATGTAAAAATCCCCGGCTTCTGCGGAGACGCCGTCGAATTTTTCCGTGTAAAATTTCACCGCTTCGTCCCCTTTGTCTTTTACATCGGCGATAATCCGCCCCGCGGCGGACAGCGCGTCGTCAAAAGCGCCTTCCATCCTGTCTTTCAGCTTTTTGTATAATTCGCCCGCCCGGGATTTGTCATATATTTTCAACATATATTTTTCCCTCCGATCAATTCAATAAATTACCATGCTAATATACTACCACATTAAAGCGCCGTTGTCAAGGGGTTTATATGACATATTATATCATAAATTTTAAATTTTTTCAATAAATCTATTGACAATAACGATTTAAACTTTTATAATCTAATTATAGCAGTATATTCAAACGATAATTTAAGGAGATTACGCACAATGAAACCAAAAAAGATAATATGCCTTTTGTTGATTTTGTCGATGGCGCTCGGTTCCGTTTTCGCGGCTTCGTGCGGGGGCGAATCAAAAGGCGGCAGCGACAACACCAAAAGCGCGCAGGAAGAACAAAACGACGATTCCGGCGCTGTGGCTTCTGACGCGGACGTCAGGGCGCAGTACGACCCCAAATTCGACGCGGTGGATATGGGGGGCTATGAGTTCACGGTATCCACAAGGGACGACGACGCCTGGTATCATCCCTATCCCGCCCATACAAGGGATATATATGCGGAGGCGCTGACCGGGGATCTGATCAACGACGTGGTCTATTACCGCAATATGGCAGTCGAGGAAAAATACAACTGCAAAATCGTGATGATGGCTTATCCCGAATCCAACGAAGCGGCCGGCAACCAAGTCGCCGAAAAAGCCGTCAAGGCCGGGGACAAATCATTTGATTTGCTGATGACCCACATGATGATGGGAATGAGCAACGCGACCGCGGGGATATTTTATGACATTGCACGGTTCCCGAATATCGATTTGTCCAAACCGTACTGGAACCACGGGGCAAACGAAGGCTGTTCGATCGGGCACAGGCTGTATGTGGGATTGAGCGATTTCAGCTTTTCCACAAACGAAAACCTCTACTGCATATTCTTCAACAAGCAGCTGGCGCAAAATTACGGAATGGAGGATCCCTATCAATTGGTATGGGACAACAAGTGGACTTTCGATAAATTCAACCAGCTTTTGAGGCAGGGTTACGCGGATCTGAACGGCAACGGAAAACTCGACAAAGACGACCAATTCGGCTATGTCAACTCCAACTCGCTGAACTTTTTGTGGGCGGGCGGCGGCCAGATGACCAAAAAAGACGAAAACGACATACCGTATTTTGATTTCATAAGCCAAAAAACGATCGATATATACGATAAGGCGCTCGATATAACAATAAACGATTTCACTTTTTCATCCGGTCAGTGGCATATAGAGCCTTCCATCGAAATTTTCGAAGACGCCCGCGCGCTGTTCTTCTCCAACCAGCTCTGCCGGGTGAATCAGCTGAGGGCCACCGAGTTTGAATTCGGGATAATACCGTACCCCAAATACGACTCCGCCCAGGAGAGATACTACTCCTACGTCGACGGCCACGCCTCAATGATGGCGATACCCCTCAACCTGCCAAACCTCGAGTGGACGGGGATACTGATAGAGGAATTGTCGTATCTGTCGTACAAGGACATACTGCCGACGTACTACGACGTGGTGCTGAACGTGAAGATGGTGCGCGACGAGGAATCCGTCGAAATACTCAAGATATTGTTCGACAGCAAAGTGTTCGACCCGGCTTACGTCATGGGAATGGATCTGTGGATCACCTGGATAAACAACATCGAATCCAAGAAAAACGAAATCGTTTCGACTTACGAAAAAAAGGAAAGCGCTCTGATGAGGACATTGGAAAAGAATGTAAACTCGATTCTCGAGCTCGATTAAATTGTTTTGGAAAGGGGAATGTATTTTTATGAAAACAAAGAAAATAATCTGCGCGCTTTTGATTCTGTCCGTCGTTTTTTTGCCGGTTCTGCTCTGCTTTTGGTCCTGCGGCGAAAGCGGCTCGGGCCCGAAGGAAACCGCTGCGAAGGAAGGCGGCGATGACGGGGAGCAATCCGGTGAAGCGGATTTGGCAGACCCGAAAGAAAAGTTTAGCCCGAACTTCGAGCCCGTCGATATGCAGGGGTACGTTTTCAAGGTCGGCTCAAGGGACGACGCCACCCACGGCTATCCCGCCCATACGAGGGACCTGTTCGCCGAATCGGAAAACGGGGATCTGATCAACGACGCCGTCTACAGGCGAAATATCGCGGCGGAGGAAAAATACAACTGTAAAATCGAAATGGACGCGCTGCCCGAATCCGATGAAACCGCTCCGAACAAAATCGTGGAAAAAAGCGTAAAAGCGGGCGACAAATCCTACGATTTGCTGATGACGCACCTTATGCACGGAATAGCGACGGCAGTCAACGGCTGCACATACGACATCACCGATTTCCCGAATATCGATTTGTCCAAACCGTACTGGAGCCAGGGCGCCACACAGGGCCTTTCGATAAGCCATAAATTGTACTTGGGGCTGAGCGATTTGAGTTTTTCCACGAATGAAAACCTCTACTGCATGTTTTTCAACAAAGAGCTGATCAAAAATTACGGCGTTGAAAACCCCTACGCCCTGCTGCAGGAAAACAACTGGACATTCGACAAATTCAACGAGATCATACGGCAGGGTTATTTGGATTTGAACGGCAACGGGAAGGCCGACAAGGAAGACCAGTTCGGATATATAACCTCAAGCGCGATGAACTTTTTGTGGTCGGGCGGCAGCCAGATAATGAAAAAAGACGAAAACGATATGCCCTATCTCGAGTACAACACGCCGAAAACCATAAATATATTCGAAAAGGCGTTCGATATAACAAACAACGAATTCACATTCAAGACGATAGAATGGTTTGCGGAGGATCCTTTGAATATGTTTGCGGACGGGCGCGGGGTATTCTATTCCTCGCAGCTCTGCCGGGTCAACGACCTTCGGGCCACCGAATTCGACTTCGGGATAATACCGTACCCCAAATACGACTCCGCCCAGGAGAGATACTACTCCTACGTCGACGGCCACGCCTCAATGATGGCGATACCCCTCAACCTGCCAA
>WQXD01000139.1 GCA_009785015.1 Oscillospiraceae bacterium
GCCTCATAAGTTTGCGGATACGATTTTCCCCAGTTCTCAATGGTCGCCACAGCCGCCTGAAAATGTGTTTCTGGCATAACATCGGACAAGTTCTCGTCATTTAATGTCAGTTGTAATGCGCTTAAAAAAGACGATGACAAACTCGTACTGCTACCGCGAACCACAACAGGCAAAAGTTGTCTGCCGCGATTTAGATACTCCACAGCAAAATCACAAAGCGGCGGATTGTTCTTTTTTATCTTATCCAACAAAGCGACGAATAAATCTTTATCATTTTTGTCATTGCCGGACAATAGTGATAAAAGTACAAGTATAATATGCGATTTCCCACGCCCATACGCACCGATAAGAATACGGGCGCGATTCGTCGCACTCGCGGCAGTAGATAAAAGAATATCTTCAATTATATCAAGACTCGATTGCGTAGGTATGAACCCGCGCACCTTGTCGTTATTATTCAAATCATAGGCAATGTTGACCGCAGTTTGAAACCCTTTCGCAACATTGATTTTTTCCGATTGCATACATTTAATCTCCTTGCACCCCTATTTGTCGATAGAGCGGTAATATTCTCGAACACACCCGTAAAAATTAATATCCGTCTCGATTCTAATTACGTCAAGGCCAGCCGTGCGAACAACTTTGATAAGACCCATTAGTTCTAACTTATATAGCAATGCTGTCAAAGCTATGACATCAAGGTTGAACACTTTACCTGCGTTGCAAGCGTTATTCTGTATCTCTGAAATACGAATCTCCCTTTTTTCATTTTTCCCCTCGTTATTATGTTGATTATGTTGCCAATCGGGATTGGCTTGGTCGTATCGGTCAAGAATGACAGTAAGCAAAATCAACGGATGGAGCGTATCTTTTTTTGGAGGGCTTTTCTTATAGACTTTATTCTTTTTATTAACAATGTCTATCAGTCCTAATTCGCCTAGCGGACAGTCGATATTATCCTCTGGATCGAATTTTTTTGGATTTAACTTTATTCGCGGGATATAAGTGTTAATTATGCAGTTGTAGTCATCTTCAATCGATCTCTCCACTATATTTTCACCAAGTTCTCGTAGGTAATTTCCCGCCTGCGTCAAAAAATCGTCACGAATAAAATCCGTAGGTTTGAACTCGTTAAAGAAGAAATACCATGCCGTCGCCTCGTCTTTGTTAGTCGCAAGTTTATAATGCAAAAGCCACAGTGTGCCGAGTTCTTCCATATATGGGTCATTTTCTCGAATAATTTTTCCGAATTCGGTAAGAATTTGGTTACGCCTGCCGCTTATTTGTTCTTGCGTAAGTCCTACGGCTTGCAGCCAATAACGAAGAGCTTTAACCATATTCGCACCGATACCGAGCGTGTCCATCGGGTTTGCTTCGCGGCTCACGAAAACAGTAGGGTCGTTGATGACATTTTTTACACCCTTGCTAAGCCAACCCTTTCTTATAAAAAAAGTTTCGTGCGCCCTGAATTTGACGCTCATATTTTCACCTCGTTGTTCCTGGTCTTAGTTTTTAGATATTTTTCCATAAGGCAACCACCTTCAAGGTATTTTGCCGTCACGCACATCTTACACCGTTTACACCTATCGCCGTTTATATGATATTCGCCGCCAACAATGGCGATTGCCCGGTGTCTACATAGTGATTCGCATTTCAAGCACTTCCTGCAAGCGTTGTATTTCTTTATTTGATATCCAACCATGCGCTGTAAATTTTCTTGCTTCTCCACATTCAGCGTCTTAATTTTAATGGCGTAATCATAGCCACTTTGGGCAAATGGTTGAATTGAAAGTATAGGAACATTCGTATTCAAGTCCGTCACTATAGTTTCGTTGATGAGTTTCCGTCCAAGTTCGGGAACAATTCGTCCAAATGGAACAAAAAGCTCAAAAAATTTCGTATCAATCGGCCTATTAAGCTGATAAATTTTCGCGTGAACCTCGGTCGTGCAGTTTGTATAACGGATTTTAATATCCTGCGCCGCTTTTACTCCGTTGCCACCTTGCCGGGCTTTCCAAGCACCGGAGTCGATATATTCCTCCGCATCAGGTTTGCCTATTCGCCTTGCGAACTTTACAAGAAAATCGCGCCACTTTGCGTATTGATTTGGCATATAGATTTGCGCGAGAAACTGCGCCCGCACGTTATTGTTCGGACAACACCAACAGCCGACGCGGTCGTAACCAATACGGTAAGCATCATTGAAGTCAAGCCGCTCGTTGAAGATATACAGCCACACATCTATGTCTTTCCAAAAGAAAATCGGCGAGGCGACTTTCTGCTTTTGGATTTTGACAGACTCCGCACTATCTTCTACGCGATTATATTTACTGCGCGAAACTGATTCATGTTTGCGTATGCCGTAGAACGTCAAAATATTGCTTTCTCCGTACAGTTTATTTAGAATACGGGTAATCGGTCCCGTTTTGAACATCGAACAACACCACCGCAACATTCTCGCGGGAGGACCAATATCTTCGCAGACGGAGTAAAAGTCCTGTTCGTCGTTGATTACGGTTTTGAAAATCGCTTTTGGATTGGCATTATCGTAACGGGCGGCATAGTCGAGCGTTATCGGAAATTCCAAAGTCGTGTTTCCGAAAATATGCACAAGACTTGGATCACCGAGAGCGCGAATGGTTAAATCAGCGGTAACCGTCGAATCTTTGCCGCCTGAAAACGAGATAACAATGCGCTCGTTCGGATACGGAGAGGCAGTACCTTTAATGAACTCGTGAGCTTCACTGATAATTTCGTCAAACCGCGTCTTGTTCGCTTTGACGAACTGCTCAATCATCACATCAAACGCCGAATAGCTATTCTTGGGAGCATATTTTTCAAGTTGTTCCCGTATAACATCGGGCGCGAGTTTTTTATAAAACGACGATCCTATTACGATCGGCTTTCCGTCTATGTAATAACGGTTATCCGAAGCCCATACACTTTGTTCTATATGCGCGAGCGGTCTTTTGTGTATTATCTCAAACAACAACCGTTCTTCAGGGAATACAGGGCGCAAATCGGCGCATAAATATTCTATGAGTCCGTCGCAAGCGGGGCAGAAGTCACAATCAATGCTGTTTGCATACTTAATAATGGGGATTTTACACAACGAGCACCAGTAGATTTCAAGAGGGATTTCCCTTTCGGTTTTCTCTCCGCACAGTTCACATTTTTCTTTTGCGGTTTCACGGTAACATTTCTTGCACCACATAATCGGACTTCCCTCCTTTTCGCCTCGCTTCTTAAATTATCAAGGCATTTTCACTATAAATTTAGTCGATAATTCTGTCCGAAATACCCTTGACAAAATCAATACAAAGCGTGATACATCCTGTGCAAAACTTCGCCTATGCCGGCGTCAAACGATATATCGAACATTCTGTCGTAACTTGTTTTGCTTTTGTTTATAATCACGCTTTTTTTTGACGCCTTCTTATTTTCGGAAAAGAAGCAAGCCGCGTAGTTGGCGGCGGGATATACCGAAAGCGACGTGCCGCCCACGATAAGCATATCCGCCTTTGTTATATAATCCAAAGCGGATTTGACGGCGGCGGCGTTCAGATGCTCCTCATACAGGGTCACTTCGGGTTTCACTACCCCCCCGCAGACGTCGCAGTACGGGATTTTATCGCTTTTTATGATATACTGCACTTCGAATTTTTTTCCGCAGTCTATGCAGCTGTTGAGTTTTACGTTCCCGTGGAGCTCGATGACGTTCTTTGAGCCGGCTTGTCGATGAAGGTCGTCGATATTTTGCGTTATCACCGCTTTGAGTTTGCCTTTTTTTTCCAGCTCGGCGAGGATATTGTGCGCCTCGTTGGGTTTCGCGCCGAGGTACAGCATTTTGGATTTGTAGAATTTATAGAAGTTTTCGGTGTTTTCAAAAAAATATGTGCGCGAGAGCATGACTTCCGGCGGGGCTTCGTATGCCCCGTCTTTGTTTTTGTATATCCCGTCCCCCCCGCGGAAATCCGGTATGCCGCTCTCCGTGGAAACGCCCGCCCCCCCGAAAAATACGATGTCAGAGGAAGCGGCTGTATATTTCGCGAATTCTTTTATTTTTTCTTCAAAATTGTTCATTATTATATCATTCACCGTTTTAATTCACAGCATGCGCGCTATGATGTCGGGGTTCGCGCTGTAGGTCATGGCCGTATCTTTTGTTATCACGCCTTTTTTTGCCAGCGCGGCGAGGCTTGAATCCATGGTCTGCATTCCCATTTCCCCGGATGTGTGGATCACCGAATTTATCAGATGCAGTTTGCCCTCGCGTATCATGTTCGAAATGGCCGTGGTGTTCATCATCACTTCAAAAGCCGCCGCCAGCCCCTTGTCCACAGTGGGCACAAGCTGCTGCGAAACCACCGCCACAAGGCTCATGGCGAGCTGGACCCTTATCTGCTGCTGCTGAGAAGAAGGAAAAATATCCACGATGCGGTCAATCGTGTTCGCGGCGCCCATCGTGTGCAGGGTGGACAGCATCAGATGGCCCGTTTCGGCGGCGGTTAAGGCTATGCTTATGGTCTCGATGTCGCGCATTTCCCCTATGAGTATCACGTCGGGGGACTGCCTGAGCGCGGATTTTATGGCCTGCAGATAAGTCAGCGAATCCGTCGGTATCTCCCTTTGGCTCACTATGCTTTTCTTATGCCTGTGTATGAACTCTATGGGGTCCTCGAGGGTCATTATATGCCCTTTTCTGTTTGTGTTTATCGCGTCGATCACGCAGGCGAGCGTGGTCGATTTGCCGCATCCCGTGGGCCCGGTTATCAAAACCAAGCCTTTTGTTTTGGTATGCAGCTCTATAACCGCGGGGGGAATCCCGAAAAAAGCCGGATCCGGCAAACTGAACGACACCACGCGCAAAACCGCCGCGTATGAACCCCTCTGCCGGTATGTATTCACCCGGAAACGCCCCATGTCCTGCACGGAAAGGGAAAAATCGGAATCGCCGGTTTCCGCGAATTTTTCGAAGTTGGCATTTTGGGCTATGCCGTATATCTCTTTTATAATCGCCAGCGTGTCGTCGGGCATGAGTTTTGTTTCCGTCACCGCCACCATTTCGCCCTTTATTTTCATGGAAAGCGGGAGCCCGGCGACGATAAACACATCGGACGCTTTTTTCTCGTTTGCGTCCTTTAATATTTCACGGATATTTATTTCCATATTATTCCATTATCCTTTCCGAGTAAAAACATCAGTCAAAATTTCCGTCCCAAATGTTCATTTCCTTGTCGCCGTAGTCAAATTCCGATTCCATCACGACATTCCAGGCGGAAATTTTATAGCTCAGTTCTCCCGTATTCTTGTTATGGCAAAATGCCACGCAGGAATCCAAATAAAAACTCACTTCTGTCTTTTTTGAAGTTTCGTCTATCCGGGTGCGGTACTCCACATACGCCCATTCTGTTTCATTGCTTTCGTCCGGGGCTCCGTCGACTGTCACGCCCGCTATTTCAAAGGGCACAGCCCCGTCCACGGCGAGCACGCTTTCAAGCAGCGAACCGCCGGAAGCCAGCTTTGAACGCACGGCGTCATAGATCATGGCGAGTTTTTCTTCAGCGGCGAGATCCGCGCTGTAATACTGCGCCGCATTCGACAAAGTTTTGTCGGCGAGTTTCTTGTCGGCAAACGAAGTGGCAAACGACAAAAGCCCGAATATGGTGAGGCACAAAATCACGAATATTATTATGATGACTGCCCCGCCGGCGTTGACCGCGCCCACCCCGGATTTTTTGGCCGGCGCCCTGTTTCTTTTGAAATTCACTTCGATTTTTGAGGATTTGCCTTCATACGGGTTATACGGGTCGTACACGGTCTTTTCCCTTTCTGTTTCAATTTATTTCAATACAAACTTTCCGGTTTCGACGGACACAAGCACCGGAATATAGTCCGGGTCTTTTTCGAGTTTTTTGTCGTCGATAAACGGATACGGGCCGGTTTTGTATATTTCTATTTTGAATTTGTACAGACCGGCAGCGCCGTATTTATCCGTCTCCTTGGTTATCACGAGGTTATACGCGGCTTTTTCGATACTGTCGGTTTTTTCCCATTTTGTATCGTAATAAACTTCGCCGCTGTGCAATTCGGTTTGAAAATAATCCTCTATTTCGGCCCCGGTTTGCATGGTCTTTATGTTTTCCGCGACGCTCTGGGCCTCAAAAACCGCCTTGGCGACGTCCGACGTCTTGCTGCCCAAAAATTTGGCGAACAAAAACAATTGCAGGCTCAAAATGACCGCAATGGCAAATATGGCCGTCGATACGCAAATCTCCACAAGCGGAAGCATGGATTTGGAATTTCCCCCACCCACTTTGGATATACCCCCTCTTTTTTGTAAAGTGATTTAAACGGCTGCCCTAACTTGAACGCAGATACACCTTCGTAGTCTGGCTTCCCCCGCGGCTGTCGGTCAGCTTCATCTCTATCGCGTTTTTGTTTTGGTCGAACGCAAAATCGAACCCCCCGGCTTTTATTATGCCCTCGCCCCAGTCGAGCTCGAAAACAGTTCCGGTATCCACGAAAATTTCCCTTATATAGCCGTCGAAATAGTAAATATATGTGGTTTCAAATTCGTTTTCTTTTATCGCTATCATATCCGCGCCGTATTTCTGCTCGGCGGATATGCTCCCCGTTTTGTCGTTTTGGCGGATTTTGGTCGCAAGATAAGAGAAACTGACTCTCCTCTCGTAGTTTTCATCCATATCAGCCGATATTTTTTCATAGACCGAGCTGCCCGCCAGTATGACGGAAACCGAGAGCGCGGACAAAAGAAGGAACAGGGTGAGCACAAACAGCACCGGTATGAGGGTAAAACCGCTCACATTTGATTTTGTCAGCATTTTTCTTCCTTTCTTCCACTTTAAAAAATTTTAATACAAAACCCTTATGACCGGAATGTTGTTTCCCGAAAAGGCGTCGTATTCCACTATATACTTGGAATCGAGGATGATTCCGTAGTTCTCCGCCAGATAATCCACATCGGGCGGATAGAACCCCTCAATGGCAAAGCACTGCACCGCGGCACGCTTTATCGCCCTTTCCAATGTCGCCGCCGAGGAGGCTCCGGCCTTGTCCGAGGCGCCGTTTACCGCAGCTATAAAAAAGCAAACAACAACCGCCAGTATGATCAGTGTGAAAAGTATGCCTTTTGTATTTCGTATCAGGCTTTTTATTTTGTTGAAAACAGAATTTCCCTCGTGCATACCGCAAATACCCCCTTTAAGATATATTGGACATCACCTGGACCAACGGTATCATGACCGAAATCAGAATTATACCTATTATCACGGATAAAATCCCGACTAAAAGCGGCTCGATAAAGGAAGTGGCGTTGTTGAGCGAAGTGTCGGCCTCGCTGTCGCATATATCCGCGATTTTTTTCATCACCGCGTCGGCTGTCCCGGTCTTTTGCCCTATTTCGATGAATTTCACATACATTCCCGAAAAAGCGCCGGTTTTGCCTATCGCCTTTGAGAATGACCCGCCCTCTTCGATTTCTTTGGCGCAGGCTTCGAACTTGTTTTTGAACACCGAATTTTCTATCAGGTTCACCGACATGTTCAGCGCCGAATTGACATCCATACCGCTGGCCAAGGTCATCGACATGGCATTGGCGAACCGCGAAGCCGCAATCTTTTTATTTATGTTTTTGGTGAGCGGGAAAACCGCCGCGAACCGGCCCATAAAATTCTTGCCCGGTTTTGTTTTCGCCAGAAGCGCGATGACGACCGCCAGCACCGCGAGGCCGAGGATAATATACATCGTGTATGTGCCCGCAGCGAGGCTTCCGGCAAACGCCGACACGGCTTGCTGGGACTCCGACAGGGAGCCGCCCATGCTTTCGATCATATCCGAAAATATCGGAAAGACCCTGCTGACAAGCAGCACTATCACCGCCGACATTATGATAAACAAAAACACGGGATACATCATTGAATTCCTGATTTTTGTTTTCACGTACTGGTCCCTCTCGTAATAATCGCCGAGCGCCTCCAGCACATTGTCGAGCTTGCCCGTCCCCTCCCCTATCTCGACCATGCTGATCACATAGCCGGGGAAGACCCCTTCGTTTTTCATCGCGTGGGAAAGCGGGCTTCCGATCTCGACGGAGGCGGCCATATTTCTCACCGTCTTTCCCAGGATTCCTTTTATTTTCTGCTTTGATTCGACCATTTCAAACGTTTCGTCGCCCAAGGTGTTCAGACCTTCGTTTAACGGTATTCCCGCTTTTAGAATAAGGGACAGCTGAAAACAAAAAACAGACAGATCCCCCGGCGACAGCTTTTTTACGCGCTGTTTCGCTTCTTTATTCCCATCCATCAAAAACACTCCTCCCTGAATATCATCATTTCCCATTATATCAGATAAATTTTTTATTTGCAATACCTTTTGGCGCTGCAGATAAAA
This sequence comes from Oscillospiraceae bacterium, assembly GCA_009785015.1. Next base: position 8,413 of record WQXD01000139.1, read on the forward strand.
TTTTTTTCATCTTTTTCGGGTTCTTTGTTGACAAACAGAACATAAATTGATATAATTTTAATGTACGGATGATAATGAAAGGATTTTAAGCAAAATGAAAAGGGCAAGAATCTATTATTTTTTCGCTTTCGCGCTCTCTGTTTTTTTTATAATGACCCTGTATCACAGGATAACCATAGTTTTTTTCGCGGCGGTTTTGGTTTTACCGCTGCTCGGTTATCTTCTGATGCTCATCAATTACTTTTTTGTGAAGTTTGAAGTTTCCGTGGACAAAAAAGTATATGACAAAAGGGAACAAGCCGCCACCGTGATCAGGATATCAAACGAAGGCATACTCCCCACGCCTTTTATAAAGGTCAAAATAATACAGATAGACGACAACGGCAAAAGCGCGGACGAAAACGTGTTCGCCCTGAGCCTTCCCCCCATGAAGTCCGTCGATTTCAAAAGCAATATCGTGATGAAACGCCGCGGGCTTTATGAAGTCGGCATAAAAGAAGTCGAGTTGTACGATATATTCGGGCTTTTCAAATTCAAACGCAACATAAATATAATAGAAGAGATTTTGGTTCTGCCCAAAAGGATTCTGATGTACGGCAGCGTGGGCAAAAATATACTGGCTGAGGACGGCGAAGAAAAAAACAAACGC
>WQXD01000140.1 GCA_009785015.1 Oscillospiraceae bacterium
CCATTATTTTGCGGGCGTCCGCGAAAACGAATATATTTTCCGCAATATGCCTCTAGTCGTAACGCCGGAAAACAGTTGCGGCAGAGGGAGACGTTTCAAACACCCCCGTTCGACTGAAGAGCCTGTTCGCATCAAAACGATTTTGGACGATGATTCCATTCCTTGGGTTAGGCGCGTAATCGCGCAAGGCGCAAAAGGTCCTGTCATAGCCGAAATCAAATGTTTGCGGTGCGTTGAAAGCCGTCAGGTCAATCGCCTTTTCGTGCCGAAATCTGAAATTTGGGTGTATATCCGCAAACACGAGGACGGCAAGATCAAATATTTTATCAGCAATATGCCCCATGATACAGCTATCGAGGAATTAGACAGATTAGCCACTGCCCGTTGGTCGGTTGAGCAGTGCTTTCAGGAGTGCAAAAGTTATCTCGGTATGGCCCACTATGAAACCCGCTCCTATCAGGCTTGGCACAGACATATGTTATTTGTTATGTGTGCTCATCTTTTTATCATTTCTTTGCGCCATTTCTTAAAAAAAATACGCGACTCTAACCATGCCCATGACCTTTTTCATCATTGCTTCACTCATTCCGATTCCGTCAAAGTTAGAACTGGTGATGTTCATTGTTCTTTATCGCCTGCCTCGTAACGCCGATGCTTTCCGTTCCCATTCCAAAAAGAAACTTAAAACCCTGTGTTCGTTGTAGTGTTATCCCGATGACATTGTGATTCCTCCTCCAAGCCCTGTAAGCGTAGGTTTTGAGGCGGTAAAAAAATTTTTCGGCAATAAAAACAATCAATCCATCCATCGAGCGCAATATAGTATTTTAGTACATGAATTTGCCGACAACTGGTTGGATGAATTTGTGGATAGTCAAACATTATAATCAAAAAAATTCGGGGGGTATTTAACGATGAAAAAAGTGATATCGGCTCTTCTTATGATTTTGCTGTTATTGTCGTTTTCGGCATGCAGCAAAAACGGCGAAAACGGCGGCGACGCAGGCGGCGGCAATAAGCCCGGCGCCGACGATATAAGCGAAACCGAAGCCGAAAATCAAATCAATTATGAGTCGCTGCCCGCAATCGACTACAAAGGCGCCGATTTCGTCATAGCCAATATTGAGGGATGGCGTTGGATAGACGTCACCCTCGACGTCGAGGCGGAAGAATCGGGAGAAATGCTCAGCGACGCGATTTACCGCAGAAACCGCGCAATTGAAGACAAGTATAATATAAATCTCAAAATCATTCCCATACCGGGCGACGATATGGGAAACAAGGTAAAAACCCAAATGCTTGCCGGAGCGTGCGAAATCGATATCATGCAGGCGCCTACGCGCGTGGTCGCGCAGATCACCCCCGATAATTTCATCGCCGACGCGAATAAATTGGGAAATATGGACCTGGCAAATCCGTGGTGGGACGATTTTGCCCTTGCGAGTATGTCGATATGCAAAAAACAGTTTTTTCTCTACGGCGATTTTACCATAGCCGACAAAGAATATGTGACGGCTATCTTTTTGAACAGGGAAATGCAGAAGCAATACGGCCTGCCGGATTATTATCAGATTGTGCGCGAAGGAACATGGACAATCGACAAAATGCTCGAATCGATGAGAGTTGCCACAGTCGATCTCGACGGCGACGGCAGGTTGACCAAAGCCGACCAATTCGGCCATGTGACCAACGTATACTCGATGATGCAGGTTTTCTACGGCGCGGGCGAAACCATAATAAGAAAAGACAAGGACGACATTCCGTACTTTTCGGTGGACAGCGAATCATATATCAACGCTTTTTATCGGATGTGCGAGTTTATGAACACGGACAATACCACATTCGACGCGATGTCCAACGGTTCGCACCAGGACGACATGTTCGCCGAGGGCAAGGGATTGTTCGATTCGACGCTGCTCGCCGCAATGCGCGCGCCGCAGGGGGCTCAAAAAAATATGGATTATGACTTCGGGATACTGCCGCCGCCGAAGCTGAACGAACAGCAGGAAAATTACTATTCGTACTGCGACGGCAGCACCCCGTGTATAGCCATACTCAACCATGACGCCGAAAGAACCGAGCGGTCAGCCGCGGTACTCGAGGCGCTGAATGCGAAATCGAGCGAGATGGTACAGCCGAAATACATGGAATATGCCCTGCCTTTAAAATATTTCCGCGACGAGGAATCGTTTGAAATGCTCGACATTCTGTTGAAAAACAGGATATTCGACATCGCGGTGTCATACGGCTGGGGAAATTTTGTCGCCGGCAACACCGGCATGCTGAGAGACCTGCTTGTAAGAAATCAACCCGACAAATTGGCTTCCACCATTGAACAAAATCTCGAAAAAGGCATCGAAGCCATGAACAGAGATTTGGACAAGATGGCAAATCTCGGTCAGTGATCCGCGACCGATATTTTTAATACTCCGTCTTTTGTTATATTTATCAAATCGGCAAATTCAAGCTGCGTTCCGTTTGTTTCATTTGTTTCATTGATTTCAAACGGAATTTCTTTTCCGTTATAACTTGCCCTTTCGGCGAAACCGCTGCCGGCAAACGCGATTTTTTTGATGCCGATGCCGCCGCCGAAGCACATAAGCCAAAAAGCGCCGTCTTTGCACTCTATTTGGCCCCACGCGCCGGAAAACGCCCATATACCCGAATATCGCCGGTTTGGCGCCGTCCCGATTTTATCGAATGCGACGGCGTGCTCTGTCATGTCCACCGACAGGCCCTGGTATGCCGTCAAAAGAGACCACGCCGCCATCGAGCGCGCGTAATGCCCCCCGCATTCGATCTCGTTCCACGGGTTGCGGCGGCTTCCGTCATATTTATTCCGCACCGCGCGGACGCAGCGGAGCCCTTCCTGTTCCAGACCGTTTTGAATCATAGCGCAGGCCGCCGCATATTCGAAGCCGTGCATCGTCTCCTCGGCGTACGGTATCGGGATGGCGGGCTTGTCCGCGGAGGAGGGATATGCGCAAATCAAAAGCCCCGATTCGTCCTCAAGCGCGTACAGGCGGCAGGGATTGAACACGTCGCCTATCTTTTCCGCGAAATTATATTTGAACAAAGACGCGAGGGCTTTTTTTACGCGGTTCCTGTCGAACACGTCGCCGAGCCCGTTGAGGTCGGCATGCCATTGGCCGAGCAACTGGTCGACGGATACCCCGCTTTGTATCTGATATTTGATCTCGCCCGCCTCGTCGTTCCAGTATATTTTATCGATGTCGGGGTCATGGGCTCTGTATGGGGCGAGAACCGTTTTGTCCTTTAAATCGATTTTTTGCATATAGTATTCATATTCGTCATTCCAAAGAAGGTCTTCGGCGAGTTTCATGCCTTTTTCCTTTATTTTTTTGCATTCCCGGGCAAAATCGGCATCCCCGGCCGCGTCCGCCATGCGGGAGGCGGCTTCCAGCGCCGTCAGGTACATTCCGGTCAGCCAGCTGTTGGGCCCAAACAGCTCCATATCGAGCGTATGGTGCTGCCGCCCGGTCAAGACCCCGCTTCGCTCCGGATCCCACCGGTCCGGGTTTTTGTCCGACCAGGTAAATTCGAGCGATTTTTTTATTTTCGGCCACCACTTCAAAAGCCAGCCGTCGTCCCCGCACAATTTCCAGTCGCGGTAGCTTTTTATCACCCCGCCCATAAGCCCGTCGGCGCATGACCTGTGCCGCCACGCGGGAGATCCAACGGGAAGCATCAGACGAAAGGGCATCGAGCCGTCCGCCTGAAGATTGTATGTATAGTCCAATTCGCGCATTGAGCGTTCCAGGCCGGGGAAAAGCATGGGCAAAGCGTATTGATATGTCCAAACATGCTGGCATGAGCCTTCGCATGAGCCCTCTCGGGCATGAACCCCTTCCCAACCGTAAAAACTGCCGTCGGCGAGCCTTATGCAGGTCGGACTTTTGAGCACGGATAAATTTGAAGCCGCGGCGTCGACCACTTCCGCCGGCAGGCTGGAGCCATACATCGCCTTTGTGAATTTGCCGACGCTTTCGCGAATGCGGTCCCAGTTGATAAAAGCGTAGCGGGTTATCTCCTCAGCCCCGGCGAAAACCGTGGAATACCAATTCCGCCAAACCGGCTTGGGCAAGTCGGGTGTTCCCCAATATTTTTCAAAATTCGGATAATACCATGAAAGCGCGAAGCGTACAGTTTTGGATTCACCCGCCGCCGCGTGAAAATGCGCGGAAATCACGCTTGTTTCCTTGTCGCCCCCGCGGGCAAGGACGCGGTTCTGCAATTTGCCGGGTTTCTTGAAATCATTCCAGAATACCGCCAAACCGTCAAACCAAGCGCCTCTGAACCAGTTCTGCTGGAAGCTGACGGAGGCCTCCTCCGTCATAAGGCACAATTCGCCGAAATCAGGGGCGTATTTATCGGCTGCCGTCTGCATAAGCGCATATGTCCTTTTGTCTTTTTGGCATATGCAGTTAAAGGGCTCATTGGGGTTGGGATTGCTTACGGAAAAGGCGACCGAATAATCGGCGGGTTCATTTGTGATATTTTCGAGAGTGACTTCAAACATCGCGAGCGGCAGCGAACTGTCAAAATCATTCCCGGGTTCAAAGGGGCTGAATGCCCGAAGTACGGCATGAGCGGGGAACCCTCCGGTGAAATCATACTCTGCCACCGGAAAATGCCCTTTTAAGCTCACATCGTCGAAATGCGGGACGCCTGCCATCGTTTCCCTCGCGGGGCCGTAGCCGTATCCTCCGAAACTGTGCAGTCCGCTTCCCATAAACGACGTCCGCAGCGGACCGTTGAGCGCCCTCGCGTCCAATAATTCGCCGTTTCTTTCGGCTTTTACGGCGATGTGCGTAAAACCGTTATAGGTGTCGGCGTTCGGGCGGTTTTTTATTTCCCAGTCGACAAACCTCGCTCCGCCGTCGATACATACGCTGCCCGCGCCGATGCCTCCCAGCGGGAACCGAACCTCCCGCAGGTTTTCGCCTTTGTAGATAAAATCCGTCATTTTTTTCCTCCGTTCATTTGGTTTGCGGGGATTTCAAATATTTTTCCAATACGCAAAGCACTTCATATAAGTCGATCGGCTTTCCGATATGATCGTTCATTCCCGCCGCGAGGCATTTTTCGACGTCTTCCTTGAATACGTTGGCGGTCATGGCCACAATCGGCATGGTTTTGGCGTTCGCGGTATCAAACTCCCTGATTTTGCGCGTCGCTTCATAACCATCCATGTCGGGCATCTGCACATCCATAAAAATCATTTCGTAACGGCCCGGCGAGTCAATAAACATTTTGACGGCTTCAACTCCATTCGAAGCGCAGTCTATCGCCAGTTCAGTGGGCTCCAAAAGCGCCAGGACGATTTCGCGGTTGAGTTCGACGTCTTCTGCCAGCAGGATGCGATGCCCGCAAAATATTCCGTTTATATCCGCCTTGTCCCCTTTGGGATTTTGCGTTTCCGAATCGGACGGACTTTTTTTGTCTGCGCGCTTCATTTGAACGGTAAAGGCAAAATTGGCGCCTTTGCCCATTTCGGATTCGACCTCTATTTTGCCGCTCATCAGCCCCACGATGCTCTTTGAAATGGCAAGGCCGAGCCCCGTACCGCCGAATTTGCGCGATGTCTGGGTATCGGCCTGCTGGAATGTCTTAAACAGGTTGAGCTGCTGCTCCGGGCTTATGCCGATCCCCGTGTCGGTCACGGATATTTTTATCGTACAGACGCCGTTTTCTTCTTCCAAAAAGTACGCGCCGATATCAATTGAGCCTTTGTTCGGCGTGAATTTTACCGCATTTCCCAAAAGGTTGGTTATGACCTGCGCCAGCCGCTGTTCGTCGCCGATAAGCGGCTGCGGGATATTCGGGTCCACATAGACACTCAGCTTCTGCTGCCTTTCTTCCACGCGGAAATTGACCACGTTGATGACTCCCTGAAGCATTTGCTCAAAATCAAATTCCACCGGCGCGAGTTCAAATTTGCCGGATTCGATCTTGGAAACATCCAAAATATCGTTGATTATGGCAAGCAGGTGTTTTGACGCGTTTTCGATTTGCCCGAAGCTGTAATCCTTTCGCTCGATGTCGGCGGTCGCTTTTCCGATGTTTGTCATGCCGATGATGGCGTTCATGGGCGTGCGGATTTCATGGCTCATATTGGCCAAAAATTCGGATTTAGCCTGACTTGCGGCTTCCGCGTTTGCCTTCGCGATTGCCAATTGCGCCATCTTTTGGCGTTCTTTCAAAATACCGTCCAATTTTGCGGTCAGCGTGTTGAACCATCCGGCCAATTCGCCGATTTCGTCTTTTTGGCGGCTGGGAATCTGTTCATGAAGATCCGCCCGGTCTTCGGCGATATCCTGTATTTTCGCTTTGACCGCATTCAGCGGATGTGAAACCAGCTTGCGCACCAACAGCAGCAGAACGACCGTGGGTACGGTGGCCAGACTCGCGAGCATGAGCGCCAGGACAAATACGGCTGTATTCGCCAAAGCGGAAACTTTGACTGTGTCCATTTCACAAATAATGACCCCGACCTGCTCGCCTTTAAAATCGACAAGGGGATGCGCCGCGAAATTCATGGAACCGCTGTCCTGGAAATAGGTTTCGGCGGCGTGTTTCCCTTTTAACAACAATTCCGGTGTGATGCTCGCTTCAACCGAATCGTCACTTGCCCCGATGATCCGTATAAATTCCGGCCCTTTCGGCGGGTATTTTTCGGGATTGTCCAATTCCGGCGAAATTTTGGTCAATTCCTTATTCGCATAAAGAGAAACATAAACCTTGCCTTCCTCCGTCATTGTGTCCAATATCGGATTAAATTGCTGAAGGACCTCCGCGGAACCCAGCAGGATGTCGTCATCAGTGCCGAACAACCCGTCTTCTCCGGGATCCATGACCGGAATCACCCCGCGTATGGCAAATCCGCCGCTTCCCGCTTCCAAGCCCAATGTCGTTTTTTTTGTATCAAGAACCTGAAGAACCGTGAATCTGTACGCGCGAAGGTCGTCGGAGACATCTTTCCCTTTCCCGTCGTTTCCCGTTCCCTGCTCTCCGGTGGCCGGGTCGCGCCACAAACGGGCCAGGCTGAGTCCGTTGGGCAAATGAAAATGCAGCTCAATCCTTTTTCCCGCCGCCTCTTCGTAGCTTTTCAGCATCGGCCCCAGTTGCTCGCGCAGATATTCACGCGCTTTTTGATATTCCGGCGCCGTGGGGTCGGGGTTGACCCTGTCATACGCGTTATCGCTTGCAAGCGCCGTCTTATACGCTTCTGTCACAGCCGGCAGCCGTACGAACAGAGAGGCTTCATTTACGGATTTTTGCGCGCTGACTTCGATCTGACTCAGTATGTATTCTATGCGGTTTTCAAGCACATCCCTGACGTGTTCTTCGCGCATGCCGGTAAATGACGAATTGATAACGGCAAAACTGACAAATCCGAATAACAGCACAACGCATACCTGCGGAATGGCCAATTTCCAGACAAGTTTCATATTTTTAATTCCCTTTCCGTCGTTTGCTTCAGTAAATATTTCCGCAATTCTTTCAGCACGTCGCCGAGATCTATCGGCTTGCCTATATGGCCCATCATGCCGGCTTCAAAGCTTTTTTCGATGTCTTCGCGAAAAACATTGGCAGTCATCGCTATTATCGGAACGGTTTTCGCCTGCGCGGAGTCGAGCGCCCTGATTTCGCGCGTCGCTTCGTACCCGTCCATTTCAGGCATTTGAATATCCATAAATATCATGTCGTATTTTTCCGGCGCCGCGGAAAACATTTTAAGCGCCTGCGCGCCGTTTTCCGCGCACTCGACGAGCAGCCCGGTGGGCTCCAAAAGGGAGAGCACGATTTCACGGTTTATCTCCACGTCATCTGCGAGTAAAATCGAATATCCGGTAAAATCATCGGAATATCCGGTAAAATCAGCGCTTCCCGATTCGATTTTTTTGTTCGCGCATGTATTGATCATGTCGGCGATCATCGAAGGAAACAGCGGTTTGGAAAGAAATTTGTCGACGCCCGCAAAACGCGCCTCATCCTCCACGAAATTCCAATCGAACGACGAGCTGATGATAACGATGGAACTGTGCGGCGATTTGGAATGGACCTGCCGGGAAAATTCCATACCGCCCACACCGGGCAGTTTCCAGTCGATGAAATAAATGCCGCACTTGCCCTCCTCCGGAAACATTTCGGCGGCTTTTTCGCCGTTTTCAGCGGTTGTGCAGGAAATGCCGAGATTTTCGGAAACGGAGGTGAAAAATTCACGGATTTCCGGTTCGCCGTCCACGACGAAAACGCGGATGTTTTCCGGATCAATGCTCTTGTCAAGCAAATATTCTTTTGGTTCGGAGCCCCGTTTCATCAAAAATGTAAATATGAATTTCGAGCCTTTGCCCTGTTCCGATTCCACCCAAATTTCGCCGTCCATCAGTTCCACTATGCGTTTTGAAATGGCGAGGCCGAGCCCCGTGCCGCCGTATTTGCGCGTTGTGTTGGATTCCGCCTGCTCAAACGAGTAAAACAAGCGGTCCTTTTGCCAGTCCGCAATGCCTATACCCGTGTCCTCGACGCTGATTTGCATGCGGCATGTGCCCCTTTCCTCGGATACAAGCCGGCAATCAAGGCGAACCGATCCTTCCTCCGGCGTGAATTTTACAGCGTTGGACAAAAGGTTGGTTATCACCTGCGAGAGCCGCTGGTCATCGCCGATTAACGCATGGGGCATGTCTTTATCTATATGGACAAAAAACTTCTGCCGCCGCTCGTCCACGCGCAAATTGATGACATCCGCGATTTTTTGCAGCATTTTTTCAAACTCAAAACCGGTGGGCGACAGCTCGAACTTGTCCGCTTCGATCTTTGACATGTCGAGAACATCGTTGATCACTCCGAGGAGATGCTTGGACGCGGTCTCGATTTTTTTCAGGGCGCCGTCTTTTTTTTGGGCGTCAGCGGACAATTTGCCGATTGCCGTCATTCCGATTATCGCGTTCATGGGCGTGCGTATCTCATGGCTCATCGTGCTC
>WQXD01000141.1 GCA_009785015.1 Oscillospiraceae bacterium
AGCGCAACTTCAGCGTCGACATAATAGACAAGATGTTTACCGCCCCCGATGTCAAGACAGACTGGGGATTCCCGGACAAGAACCCCGCTGACGCAGGCCCCCATTACACAGAAGAAGGCGACGAAAACTTTGTCAACACCGTGACTTTCTACAACACTTTGAGGACGACCACCCCGACGGGTTTGAGCGTAGACGATCTGCCCTATATCGTGCTCATCGGAACGGCTGTAATCGGACTTGTATTGTTCCTGGCTATAAAATTCCGCAAGATAGTCGACAAAGAAGAAGAAGATGAAGAAGAATACGACGCCGGATATAAAACAACGTAAAACAACGTAAAACGGAAAGGAGGTCCCATTGGGCGTGAAGAAGGCGGGAAAAAGATCGATCGGATTTTCAAATTTTATCGTAGACTATATTATCCTCGCTGTCATAGTACTCCTCATCGCCTTCGCCGCATATGCCCTTTGGGACTCAAACCAGATACACTACGCAGCAGACAGCTCACACTATGCAGTTTACAAACCTACGACAGCGGATGGAGGAAAATCTTTCAAGGAACTGCAGGCTCTCAACGAAGAGGTATTCGCGTGGCTCACCGTATACGGGACGCATATCGACTATCCCGTAACCCAAAGCTCAGACAACATGAAATACGTCAACACCAATGCAGAGGGCCTGTACTCCCTGTCGGGGGCGATCTTTTTGGACTACAAAAACAGCAGGGATTTCACTGACTTCAACAGCATACTGTACGGCCACCATATGGCTAAAAAAAAGATGTTCGGGGAAATCGGCCGTTTTTCAGACAAGGAAGTATTCGACTCTCACAGGTACGGAAATCTTTATTTCGGCGGAAAAGACCATGGACTTGAATTCTTTGCCTTCGTGCACGCGGATGCCTATGACAACTCGGTATTTTCCGCCGGCGTGGGCGAGGATGCCAGTCAAAACTACTTGGACAACCTGCTTGCAAAGGCGATACACACCAGAGACATCGGAGTCGGCGCGGGCGATCACATAATTCTGCTTTCCACCTGCTCATCGGATTCGACCAACGGCCGGGATATCTTAGCGGCGAGAATCGCCGACGAAATCTTTGAGGATTCGGTTTGGGACGCGGATATGACGGGTGACACGGACGGTACGGACAACCTGCAATGCCAGGTAGAGGAAATTCCCGCGATTGTGCTTTTGACACTGTTATTGATGCTTATACTGTCGGCGCTTGCGATTATACGGATCTTCGCCGTATATCTCAAGCAAAATCAAAAATAAAACAAAAAATAGAATGTCGGAAAGGGAGGAAGGGTTATATGACCAATATTAGCGAGAGGCTGAGGGAACTTCGGCTGAATACAAAAAAAACACTGAAAGAAATGAGCAAGACATTAGATGTGTCATTGAATACCGTTTACAGATGGGAACACAGCCTGAGCGTCCCGCGCAAATCTGTACTGAAAAAGATCTCCGATTATTACGCTGTTCCGCTTGAATGGCTGATTTACGGAAATGCCGGGGAGAATAATATTATGTCAGCCCCCGACAGCAGCACCGAACAGAAAATCATGGAGATGGTCAAAAATTTAACTGAACAGAGCAAATACAGGGTATTGGGATACATTGAACGCATATGCGTGGAAAATGAAGATTAGTTCTATATAATGCGAATTACGCTATGAAATGGATGGGAATAAATGATCAGGATAATAAAAACGAAAGGTAAAAGAATAGTATGTGCGGTAACGGCGTTTGTAATAATGTTGATCGTCTCGGTGCCGGCCGTTTATGCGGGTGATAATTCGGTCATGCTCCCAATCAAGCAAAGCTGTGCTTCCCCGGTTTTGGCGGACGAAACCTTCACCTACAGGCTCCGCCCGCTCAATCCGGATAATCCGATGCCCCCCGGGAGCACATCGGCGGGATATACGTTTACAATGACCGGCAATAAAGAAATTTCGGTCGGCCCGCTGACCTTTGTCCGGCAGGACGTATTCCGGTACGAGGTTTATCAGTTGGCGGAAACAAAAAAGCATGGGTATATATACGACAGACGGGTGTACACAATCGAAATATACGCGGATGAGTCGTTTAATATCACCAAAATCGTGAAAAATGAAAGCGGCGCTAAGGAAAGCGGTATCGCATTTGAGAACGCGTACGGCGCCGCTCCGACCGACCCGAAGCTGATGGCGGATCCGGTGGTGATGAAAACCGTGTCCGGGAATCCGAGGTATGACAGCATGTTTGCATTCAGGCTGGCCGCGCAAAACGCCTCGCAGCCGATGCCGTCCGGCAGCGTAAACGGAGTAAAAACCATATACATATCGGGTTCGGGGCGCGGCGAATTCGGGACTTGGAGTTACGATACAACGGGGATATATTATTACAGCGTCTATGAGGTAAATACGGGCGCCGACGGTTACAGCTATGACAAAACGGTATACACGATAACGGATACGGTCAAAGACGAAAACGGACAGCTTGTGCTGTCGAGGGTGGTGGCAAATGAAATGAACAAACCGGTCACATCCATGATATTCAACAACAGGTATTCGGGCGGCGGCACCGTCTTTCCCCCGACAACAGAGCGTCCCACCGCCCCGGAAACAACCGCTCCGACCAAACCCACCGACCCCCCCGGCACAACCGCTGCCACAACCGAGCCCGCCGGAACAACCCCGCCGGCCGAGAAGCCCCCCGAGACAAACCCGCCGACCGAGCCCTCCAGACCGGAGGTCACAAGGGGCGAAGACGTCGCAGTGGTCGATCCGTCAAATCCCCCCAGCACCGGCCGGCCCGGAACGGAACCGGGATCGGTTATACCCACCGAGCCCGCCGGAACAACCCCGCCGGCCGAGGAACCTTCCGAGACAAGCCCGCCCGCCGGGACGTCCGGACCTGATGTCACAAGGGGCGAAGACCTCGAATGGCTCGATCCGGAACATCTCCCCGGCGCCGGACGATGGGGACCAAACACGAACACACCGCAGATACGGCCGGTTGGCAAGAAAGATCCCGCCGGGCCGGCCGGCAAGACGGATTTAAACAAACCGGGGTCAATTGGCACAACAGCAGCGCCGCCCATATCGGACCAGACGTTTAAACCGGGGCTCTCAAGCCCCAAAACAGGGGATGAAACCGACAACACTTTTTATATCATATTATTCATATCAGGAGGCATATTGGCCGCCGGGTCGGCGGTGTATTTGAGTAAAAGAAAGAATTGTTAGATGAAATTAAGATATATTACAGCGCTTGCAGTGATGCTTCTCGGGATAAGCCTGATGGCATATGCGGGAAGGCAATTGATAAACGCGCGGCAAATCTACCGTGAAGCCGACGACGCCTACGCGGATTTGCGCAGTCATGTAAGATATATAAAAAAAGACGCCGGCCACTCTCAAAAGCAGGACAACATATCGCGCCCCTCAAAGCAGCAGCAAGAAGAAAATACAACCCCTGAATTTCAACTGCCCAAAGAAACGCAAACGGCGCCCGTAAAAATCCCGCAGGTATATATCCCGGAACTGAATATCGATTTTGACAAATTGGAGCAGATCAATACCGACGCGGCGGCGTGGCTGTACTCGCCCGGCACCCCGATAGATTATCCGGTCATGGCGGCGCGCGACTACGATTACTATTTGAGGCATTTGCCGGACGGCGCCTGGAATATAAACGGATCGCTGTTTATCGACTACAACTGCGCCCCGGATTTCAGCGATCCGCTGACGGTGATCTACGGGCACCACATGAAATCCGGGGATATGATGTTCGGCAGCCTGAAAGGGTACAAGGACCAGAAGTATTATGAAGAACATCCCTGCATGTACCTGTACACCAAACAGGCCAATTACAAAATAGACCTCATTTACGGCGCGGTGATCGCCGCCGGGAAATGGAGGGAACAGGCGTTTATGTTCTCGGAAAATGTCGAAGCGTTTTTGGCGTATGCGGAAAGCAACACGACTTTTGAAAGCGGATTGGAATATAGAAAAGGGGACCGCATAGTGGCGTTGTCGACCTGTTCATATGAATTCGACGGAGCGCGGTATGTGGTGCTGGGCATACTAAGGGAGCAATAGAAAAAATAGATAAAATTCAAAATATTTTTTACGGTCGGGCATATGCCCGGCCTTTTTGTTTTTTTGGAGCGGACATACGCAAAAATTTCACGAAACTCAATTTATTTTCAATATATACTTGACATATTTCAAAAATCATAATAGAATATATAATAATGCGAATGTGCGAACAGTTATATAAATCGAGGAGTGGATATGCCATGAAAAAAAATAATGCCGATATGTTCAAATTTACCGTTTTCTTTTTGATACTTGCGCTTGTTTCTTTGGTTTTCGTCTCGTGCGGGAATAATACCGATATTTCCGGCGGCGATGAAAGCGGCAAGCCCGAAGCGGCGGACCCGGGGCAGGGTCCGGCAGAGGGCGATTCTGTCAAAGCCGAAAAAATACTGCCGGAGCTGCCCGAAGTCAGCTACGGGGGGTATACCTTCACTTTTTTGGCCCATAAAGAGGGCACTTCGGGCTGGGACTGGGTCGGGGCGGAGCCCAGGGAACTCGTGGCGGAAATGGAAAATGGGGCCGAAGTGCAAAACGCCGAGCCGATAAACGACGCGGTGTATCAGAGAAATTCCGTCGTAAAGGCAAAATACGGGATAGAGATCGCCATGGTGGCGGACAATACGGAGAACGCCACGTTAAAAAAAGTGGTCAACGCGGGGGACGACACATATGACGCCGTCATGATTTTCAACAACAATGTCCCTGGCGTGGTGACGGGCAACCTGCTTCTCGAGGTTTCGAACATGCCTTACATAGACCTCGGCAAGCCCTGGTGGGACCCGGGGGTCAACGCCATGTCCGTGGTGGGCAAACAGTATCTTTTGGCGGGGGACCTGCTCATACTCGACAACGAAGCGACCAACGCGATAATATTCAACAAGGATTTGATGGCGGACCTGGGAATGGAGCTGCCTTACGGCTTTGTCAAGGAAGGCAAATGGACATTCGATAAAATGATCGAAATGACCAAGGGCGTCGAATTGGATTTAAACGGCGACGGCGCGCTCAAATACGCCGACGACAGATTCTCGATGATAATCTTCAACGACACTCTCCAGGCCATGTTAGTCGCGGGGGGCGGGTTGTTCGCCGACAAAAAAGAGGACGACGTGCCGTATATGTGTTTTGCCAGTGAGAGAAACCTCGCAGTTTTGGACAAAGCCATGAACCTGATGTACAAGGACACCAACCCCGGGGTGTTCAACGTCCAGTCGGTCGACGCGGGCTCGGGAAACGTGATCTGGATGAATGCGTACTACGACACGTTTATGGAAAACAGGGCGCTGTTCATGTGGATAAGGATGAGGGTCGTCGAGGCGTTCAGGGGTATGGACTCGAATTTCGGAATATTGCCCATGCCCAAATATGACGAAGCCCAAGCCGGGTACTGCAGCTTAGTCAACCCCTACACCGGGGTCATGCTCGGGGTGCCCAAAACCGCGGGAGATCCGGAGCGGACGGGCATAATTCTCGAGGCGCTTTCCGCAGAAAGCAAATATACCCTCCAGCCCGCCTATTATGATATAGTGCTCAACAGAAAATTCGCGAGGGACGAGGAAAGCTCCGAAATGCTCGATATCATATTCAATTCCCGGGTTTACGATATAGGCGGCGTTTACAGTTTCGGCGGCGTATTCTCCGATTTCAACACCATAGCGAGCAAAGAGGACCGGAATATAATATCGTTTTATGAGAAAAAAATCGGCTCGATGGACAAAGCGATAGAAAAAGTGGTCGCGCAGTTCGAATCGATGGACGATTAAATAGTAAAAAGGGAGGGGAAAACAAAATGAACCATGTATGCTTGAATTTCACGGAGTCCAAGGGGATAATAAACAAAAATATTTACGGGCATTTTTCAGAGCACATAGGCGGTGTGTTCTACGACGGGCTATGGGTGGGAGAAAACTCGCCCGTCCCGAATATACGCGGATTCAGAAAATCCTTGGTTGAGAGCTTCAAAAAAATAAATCCCCCGGTTTTGCGCTGGCCCGGCGGATGTTTCGCGGAAACTTACGACTGGCGCGACGGGATAGGCCCGAGAGAACGCCGCCCGGTCAGGGTGAACTGGTGGTACAACGACGACAAGCGCACCGAATCAAATCAGGTCGGCACGCACGAGTTCGTGGATTTCTGCCGGCTCGCGGGGGCGAAACCGTACTTTGCGGCGAATATCACCTCGAGCTCTCCGCTTGCGATCCGCGACTGGATTGAGTACTGCAACTTCCCCGAAAACCTCACCTCGCTCTCCGCGCAGCGCGGCGTGAACGGGGACCCGGCGCCATTCGGGGTCGAATATTGGGGAATCGGAAACGAGAACTGGGGCGGCGGCGGAAATATGACCCCGCAGATGTACGCGCGCGAATTTATGCGCTACAAGACAATCTGCGATTCCGTGAACAACGCGGGCTGCAAGTTTATCGCCTGCGGGCCGAACGGCGGCGATTTGAACTGGACAAAGGGGTTTTTGGAAGAGTACCAATACAACAAAGATCATCCGGGCTCGCTCTACGGGTTTTCGCTGCACTATTACTGCGGCGCCGCGGGGCACCCGCTCAAATTCTCCGAGGATGAATATTACCAGATGCTCTCGCAGGCCTCCCGGATGGAAAACCTGATAAAAAGCCACAGGGCGGTGATGGATTATTACGACCCGAAAAGGAAACTGGGGCTCGCGGTGGACGAATGGGGCTGCTGGCACCAGGGCGGCACCGGGCCGTCGGCCGGATACAACCTGTTTGAGCAGCAGAGCACGGTGCGCGACGCGCTCGTGGCGGGTTTGACGCTGAATATATTCAACAATTGCTGCGATGTGGTGATTATGGCGAATGTGGCGCAGCTGTGCAACAATCTGCACTCGCTGTTTTTGGCCGGAGGGGACAATTTTGTGGAGACGCCGAACTATTTTGTGTTCGACATGTACAAAACGCACCAAAACGGCAGGCAGATACCGACTCTCGACGATTTCGGGACGATAAAAGTAAAAGACAGGGAGCCATTAAAAACCGTTTCGGTTTCGGCGTCCCAGGACGAAAACGGCCAAATCACGGCGACCTTTGTCAACTTGGATTACGCAAACGAAAAAGAAGTGAAACTCTCGGCGTTCGGCGGGGATATTTCGGGTCCGGCAACCCTCACCGCGCTTTTTGCCGGGGACGCCCGCGCATATAACAGCTTTGAAAACCCGGAGGCCGTGCGGCCGGTTTCACAAGATATCATCCTCACCCCGGATACGCCGATTTTGCTGCCCAAGTCCGGCGTGGTTTCGCTGGTGGTCAAAAAAGCTTAAAAATACTTGAAAATAATTAAGGAGAAAATTTTCGCGATGGACCGGGATATAATTGCAAAAAAATTAAAAAAATTGGATTATTTGAATAAGGACGAAAGAAATGAAATCGTCGATAAAATGCTTGCGGAATGGAAAAATACCGAAAAAGAATGGGGCGACCCGCTTTCGTTCGACGGCCTTTCCAAAGATGACTACAAGGCCAAAATAAAGGC
The DNA here is from genome assembly GCA_009785015.1 of Oscillospiraceae bacterium. The sequence goes on from WQXD01000141.1 coordinate 7,590, forward strand.
GCTGGGAAGATGCTTCGCGTTTTACCTCACCGAGAAAGTCAAAGAAAAAACCGTGTCAAAAATGTACGATAAATTGTTTGGGAAAATCAAAGCTTCAGACAATCCGTCCATGATAATAGTGGCGGGGGCCATCGCCTCGGGGAAATCGACCGTGGTGGAATGCGTCATCCCGAAAAAATACGAAGCGTGCGGCATAGTGGACAAGGACAAAATCAAGGCGTCCAATATTTTCAGGGACTATATACACAGTACCTTCGGCGACGAACACGGGAACCTCATCGAGGATTTCATGCTGAGCCTGCGCGACGATATAGGCAGAAAAGCGATGGAAGACAAAAAGAGCATGCTGCTTGAACAGAGCTGCAAAACCAAAGATTTTTTGGAGACTTGCAAACTCGCGAAGCAAAAGTACGGCTTTAAGATATGCGCAGAAGTCGTGATAACGCCGATCGCCTTCACCTGCGCGCGAAATGTGTACCGGTATGTCAAGGGCTTGTCGGAAAATCCGAAAACCGCGCGCTATGAGGCCTACCTGAATATCAAGGAAACATACGACAAAGCGCCGGAAGTGCTGGAAGAGCTCAAGAAAAATTACGCCGACGAAATGACCGTTTATACTTCCGACATACTGATAGTGGAAACAAAAGACAAGCCGATGGCCAAAGTTTTCAACGATGTGGTAAACGGGCCCGTCAGCGACATTTCCTTTGAAATCGCGGAAAAGATATGCGATTACATAAATTTTCACATAGCACTCATACAAAACAACCCGGACGTTTTGTATTCGCTTTCTGTCACAAAACAAAAATTGAAGGAATTAAAAGAAAACCCGGAAATGATCGTGCCCGCGCAGCCGCAGAACTGGCAGCCGCGGAAAGTGCGCAACATGCTTAACAAGCTCAATGCGCCGCTGGGTCTTTGCTATTCCGAACGCTTAAAACAAAACATGGCAAAAAAATGACATAAAAAAAGAGAAAACGCGGGCAAATTCGCCTGCGTTTTCTCTTTTTTTTAATTCAAAATTTTAACGATTGCCTTTGGCAAAGCGCCGCCCTATGGCAAAGGCCGCCGCGAAAATCAAAATGAAAAACAGTGCCGCTTCGTCGCCGGTGACCGGCGCCGTTGGAGTCGGAGCGGGAGCTTCGGCTTCGGGCTGGGCCGCGGGAGCTTCGGGTTCGGGCGCGGGTTCCGGTTCGGGCTCCGGCTCGGGTTCCGGCGGGGGGGGAGGCGCTTCAATGAGCACGAGCTCGTCGTTGCAGTTTGAGAGGTTCCAGGCCCCCACGCTCACCTCGTCGGTGGGCTCGCCCCACGACATTTTGAAATCCCTCTGGTTGTTGTCGTCTATGTCGTCTAACAGCCATATCTGGAAGCCGAAAGCGTAACCTGGCTTAAGCATG
>WQXD01000142.1 GCA_009785015.1 Oscillospiraceae bacterium
TGATATTCCGTACATAACATTCGACAACGGTTTTGCCGGAATGCTGAAAGTCGCCGCCACCCCGCGCCACATAGCGCTCGAGTACGGGGCGCACAGCCTTGACGGAGCATATATGGGAAAAGCCGAGCTTTCCTATACCATCACATTGGCCGAAAAATATTCAAAAGCCGACTGGAGCGCCTGCCGCTTCGCGCTCACCCTCGCAGCCGAAGACGGCAGCGGCTTTACATTCGTTTCGCCGGCGGCAGAAGGCCGCCCGGTTATCTCTCTTTTTGGCACATCGGTCACATTTACGGCAAACAGTTGCATGAGCTTTGTCATCATACCGTCAAAAAACGCTTCAATCGGCGACGGGCTGAGGTTTTTGAGCGTGCAAAGCGACGTTTCGATAAAATACGCCCGGCTGACAGGGGAGGGGACGGGAGAATACGCCCAAGCCGCATATGACACAAAACGCGGGATGCATGTCATAAAATTGGGCAAAGTGGAGGACAACAGGGCAAAAGGGGTGCATAACGACTACAACCGCGTGCGTTTCATCGCGGAAAATCCCCTTGATCACCAAATATACGCGCCGCTGGTTTTCGACGATGACAGCGGCGGCGCGGGGCTGTATATCGTTGGCGGCGCTCCGTTTTTGCGCGACGCGGAAACCGGCGAACCGATAGGCGTGCCCGTACAGCTGTCAAAAAACTGGCATGACGGCCAGTGGTACCATTTATACACCGGCATAACCGTTCCGGCCAAAAGCAGCGCGGAGCTTGAGTTTTGCATGGCCAATTCAAAATGGGGCGCGGCCTACGCGGCGAGCCACAGCCAGCTCTCGCTGATCGGTTACGGCAACAATCAATTGTGGTGCGAGTCGGCTCTGGGCTGCAACGGCGAAAGCGTCTGTTACGATGCGGACAAAAATCTCAACCGAAGCAACATAGACGACGCGCGCCCGTTTCTGATCAGTCAGAAAATCACGCGCGAAAACGGCGAAACCGAGTCGGCTCCGCCGTGGAATTGGTCGGGAAACGTGGGAGGCGCGGATTTTTTGATGTACTTCGACGCAAATGACAGGCGGCAGAAACTCGTCCGGATGAAAACGAGCTATATCCAGCAGGCGCCAAATCTGACCGATGTGTCGTACAACGGCATATCGGAGGACAAAAGCATCGAAATGACCGTGCACGCGCGCCTCGGCCGCACCGACGACGTGGTGCGCATCTATTATCAATTCAGCTATAGGTTTTTAAAAGACACTTCATATAGCCGCCTGGCTCTGTTCCAGATGCAGGCGGACGGCTACAACACCCCCGGGTATTCGCGTTATGCCATCGGAAACGACGAATGCGTGCTTGAGGATTCTACAATGCCGGAAAACGCGGACGGCGTCCTTTACGCCGCTTCGGCCAATCAGGCGATAGAAACAACCGGCAGCAACCCCTGGTTCTACCTGTACAGAAATTTGAGCCGTGATCCCGGCTATGAAGACGCGGGAGTGATGTTCACAATACGCAGATACGAAGCCGTGATAAACGGCCAAACGCACACGCAGCCCCATTACGGCAAAATCAGCATGCCCGCAGGCAATGTGCCCATATCCTTTGAAGTCGCGCTGCCAAATACACAAGTGATAAAAACCGGCTCCGCGGTTTCGTTTACTGCCGAATACACAATCCTCGGAAATGACAAAGGCCAATATTACGGCGACTGCCCGTATCTGCTCGAATTGCCCGCCGGAGAGTGGAGCGCATGCGATATGGCTTTCCATCAGGCCAAAAACAACGCGCAGCACGTCGAAATGATACAAGGCGAGCTAAAAAACACATATCCGACAGAGATACAGGCCATAGGCGAAACGGCGCACTTCAGGCTCACGGGGGGACTTGGCTATACACCCGTCATATTCACGCATTTGAATTGTTACGGCGGCTGGAAGCTCGAAGCCTCCGAGGACAACAGCACATGGCTGAAAGTGGATCAGTCGGCGCAGGGAAACGACTACTGGCAGTGCTTTTACGATTCCGCCGTTGACAAATATCAGCTGATATTCAACGTGGAAAACAGACAGCCGACATACTACAGGCTCTCGCGGCATATTTAATCGTCAAGCTCGTCGTCTTCGTCGTCTTTTTTCTCCATGCCGCATTTTTTACAAACCGTCCTTCCGCCAAAACTCGTTTCCCATATATGGTCCTCATATTCGCAGCGGCGGCAGCGGCATGTGTGCGTATATTCGCCGAATTCGTGCCCTTCAAAACGGAGCGCGCCGCATTTTTTGCACCAGCAGGAAGTCTCCTTGAATTCATGCCGGCAATCGGCGGGCCGATATTTTTTCCTTTTTGTAAAGTCCAGCGCCTTGCCGGCCATTTCGGCCACGGATATGATACAAACCGGCAAAAGCAAACAAACGCAGACCGCGGCGGCTCCGGTGAATTTAAAACCCATACGGGGGACGAAAATCAGCGCCGCGCACATGCCGGCGATTACGGCGGCATAAAAAAACTCGTCAAAGCCCCATTTTTCATGTTTTTCGTTCGCTTTTCCGCAGTGCGGGCAGTTAGCGTGATTGTATAATATCATGTTTTTGCACCCGCACAGATTTCTTATGTCATACTCTTCTTTTTCCCGGGAAGGCGCTCTGTAGTCCGGGAGCGTACGCGCCGGGTCATAAAGTTCCTTTTTGGTCATGGTTGTCTCTTCGTCATAGTCATATATTCCGGTGTGTTCTTCGATTTTGCGCCGCAATTCATATATGGCGTCTTTCAGGCATTCCACACTCTCACCGCGCTCTTCCGGATTTTTTTGTACGCATTTGGCTATCACCGCGGTCAATTCGGGGGATATATGGTCCGGTATTTTTTTATCGGGGATCCCCGTGAGCATGTAGACCATGATTATGCCGAGCGAGTATATATCGGAGCGCTTGTCGGCCTGCGGGGCGCGGAGCTGCTCCGGGGCCGCGTAGGGCCGGGCTTTCGCGAGAGTTGCCTCCCGGTCTTCTTCCGGGCCGAAACACCGGGCAAAGCCGAAACCTATCAGTTTGATTTCGCCGCTGTCCGTGATGATAATATGCCCGGGCGTGACGTCGCTGTGTATAACTGCAGGATTCCGGCCGTGCAGGTAATTCAGCGCGTCGCACAGCCCGAGCATTATATCTGTTATCTTGTATATATCTTTTGTCCCGTTTTTTTCTACATATGTGCGCAAGTTTCCGCTCTCAAAGTCCATTGTCCCGCATTTGGCGAAATATGCGCGCAGGTCTTCGCCTTCAAAATATTCACGGGCGAAACAGACGCGGCTTCCCGTATTCCAGATGCCGAGCGGTTTTGGCGCCGACGGGTGGGAGAGCTTTGAGAGCATTTCGTACTCGGCGCGGATCCCGCCGCTGTTTTTTTCGTCGCTCACGTAAAGCACGGCGCGCCGTCCGTCAGATTTTTGCGTTGCGAGGTATGTTGCCTGCCCGTTTTGTTCTTTCAGGCAGGTTTCAACGGTAAACAACGGCGGGATTTCGTTTTCTTCCATAATGCAATTTGCCTTGCCTTTCAGATTATTTTATTCCCCAGTTCGCGAAATCGAATGGTTTGCTGTGGTCGCGCCATTCGCGGGCAAAGTCGGCGCCGTCCGAAGCGGACCTGAATGTGGGTACCCCCGCTGTGGTTGAAGTTCTTGTGCATACGCACGCCGCCACGCAGAGCGCGACTTCTATGGTGTCGGCATTGAATGTGCCGGTTGGAACATAGTACGAGGCGATACACGCGGATAAGGCGTCGCCTGCCCCGTTTGGGTTTATCTGATTTGCGGGGACTTGGAGTGTAGGACGGTTCGGCGCGATAGGGTAGGGTGTCGGAGCTGCGAAGTTTTTATTGTACACGTCTATGCCATTTGTCCCTTTGGTAATAACGGCATAGTGAAAGCTTTCGACAACCTTTTGTTTGGTCGCGTTGTCGGCGAGTTTGTCGAATTCATGTTCGTTGACAGTCAAAATTACGTTTTCGAGCCCGTCGAGCAAACTTTTATTTCCGGCTTGCAGCTCTTTGTATATGAACTCCATGTCAAGCGCCGAAGATATGTACACGGCACGCCGCCCGTCGCTTGAAAGTATCCTTGCCCCATCCAAAGTCAATTGCGGATTATTTGTGTTTGCCACGATCCCGCCGATTATATCGGCGTTATTGAGGGTAACCAGATCCGCAGGCTCAAGTTCTCTCGCGGCGCCTCTGTAAATCAGATAGGTGACATTGCGTTTATTGTTATACGCGAAGGATACCACGACGCTGCGGCCCGTCGCGTTTATTTTATCGTATCGTATAAGGTTCGTATCGATGTTGTTTTTTCCTAAGAAATTGAGCAACTCCTTGCCGTCATTGTCCGGCGCGCCGTTTTTTTCTCCGATTTTTGCCAAAATCTGACAGCTCAAATCGGGCTCATACGACAACATCTTCTTAATTCCGCTCAGGGCGTTGCAGGCGCCGCCCCCGGCTGATTTGGTGGGCCCGTCGATAAGCTCAAATTCGAGTTTGCCGAGTTCGGCGATTTTTTTGTCTTCCGCATTTGAAAAATCGACTCTAAGGATTTGCTCCGCTTCTGCCGGTTTTTTGAAGTTATCCAATTTCTTACCGTGTATTTTTTCTGCCAGCAATTTTTTTAATTTGCATAAGCCTTTCACTTTGTTTGAGTTTTTCACTGTGCCGCATTCAAAGCCGACATCAAGCAGTAAAGCGCCCATTCCGGCTATTATATTTTTGCTCATAATTTATATATATCCTCCATATTTTTTGAAATTCACTTTAAAAACTCAAAATACGCGTCCAAAACCGGATCGCCCGAAGCCTGGCCGGGCTTCAAAAGTTTTTCGGCGAGCACTTTTCCGAGCTGCACGCCTTCCTGATCGAAGCTGCATACATTCCAGAGGAACCCCTGAAACATAATTTTGTTCTCGTAATGGGCGAGGAGCGCGCCCAACGCTTCCGGCGTGAGCCTTTCTCCATAGATCAAACTGGACGGGCGGCCTCCCGGGAAATTTTTGTTGCCGTTTGTATCGTGGTGCCCGTTGGCGAAAGCGACAATCTGCGCGGCGAGGTTCGCGTTGAGCTGGGTTTGGCTTGTTAGACCGTTTATTTTACAATCGTTTTTGCGCTGGCTTTGCTTGAATCCTATGAATTGTATGGGGGTAACATTTGTTCCCTGGTGGAGCAGCTGATAGAAGCTGTGCTGTCCGTTTGTGCCCGGTTCGCCGAAAATCACGGGGCCGGTGGGATAATCGACGGGATCCCCGTCGCGGTTCACGCTTTTACCGTTGCTTTCCATGTCGAGCTGCTGCAGATGGGCCGAAAAGCGCGAAAGCGCCTGGCTGTAAGGCAATATAGCAGAACAGGGGTAGTCCAAGAAATTGCGCTCCCAAACGCCGATAAGCGCGTCGAGCAGGGCTGCGTTTTTGATTATGTCCTTTTCCAAAGCGGCTTTGTCGGCGGCGGCTGCCCCGGCGAGAAACTCGCGGAATACCTTGCTTCCGTATGCGAGCGACAAAATGACTCCGCCCACGGGCGAGCAGGAAGAATAGCGGCCGCCGATGAAATCGTCGAACAGAAATGCGGCCAAGTATTCCGGGTTATTGGCTATCGGGCTCGTTTCAGTGGTGACTGCGACCATATGTTTCGCGGGATCAAGGTTCGCCGCTTTCAGTTCCTCCTTGACGAAAATTTCGTTCGTGAGAGTTTCTCTCGTGCGGCCGCTTTTGGAAACAAGTATAAAGAGCGTTTCGTCCAAAGGCAGGGAAGCCAATATTTTTGCCGGGTCGTCGGGGTCTACATTGGATATAAATTCCGTGCGGTAAAACTTACGGGCTTCCCCTGCGGCCCAATTTTCAAGTGCAATGGCTAAATAACGGGGCCCAAGGTCGCTTCCCCCGATTCCGATTTGGCAAAAGTGGGTATACCTCTTACCCGGTGCGGGCACAATTTCGCCCGAACGCACCTCGTCGGCAAATTCATAGACGCGCAAAAGTTCCGACTGATAAAATTTTCCAAGGTCTTTTCCGTTGTGTTCTACGGTCCCATTTGTCGCGGATTTTCCGTCAGGGCTCCGCAAAAGATGGTGCAAAACTTTCCTGCCTTCTCCGGTATTCATCACGGCGCCCTCGAGAAGGCTGCGGTACTGCCCGATGACGTTCTGTTCATCGGCTAAGGCTTGAAGCCCCTCTAATATGGATTTGGTCACTTGTTTTGCGGCATAGCTGTAGACGAGCCCTCCGGCCGCCGGAACAAGATACTCTTTGACCCGCTTGGGCGTCAAAATGGTTTTGAAATCGAGGTTTTGACCCTCTGAAACAAGTTTTTGCAATTTGTTGTATGCTGTTGTTTTGTCTAAATTAACGTACATGATTGATAACTCCTTTTCGTTTTAATTTTTATTTATTTTGTTGATAATAACATCAAATTGTATACAGGATGCGCAAGCGTTTTTGCGAAATTATGAAATATCAGTCGAGTTGTTTTAGCCGGCCAATCTCACAATCTCACGGGCCTGTGCGAGATCGTTTTCGTTTATCGCCCTTCCGCCGCCTACATAGACCAGCGTGTTTAGAAGATCGTATTCGTTTGGGTTGTCCGTGACGATCCACACCGCCGCCTGCGTGACTGCGTACGACGCGCCTTTTTCTTCGAGCAATGCCATAACCCGCGCCAATTTTGAATTTTTATCGAGGCTGTAGACGGAAAACGCGTCATTGGAATTGGGGATATTTCTGTTTATATTCATGCAGGCGGTCGCGACGTTCACCGATGTGCTGCCATTTGCCCGAATTGTCACGGTTTTCGACGCGCGCACCGTCATATTCTGAACGGTGCCGCTGCTTGCGGCGAAATACAGCCCTACCGGAATAGTCACCGTGACGTCGCGGCTCGATTTGTTCGTGAGTTTGACGGTGGTAAAATCGATGCTGTCGCCGACGACGCTGACGGTCACAGTGCCTGACTGCACCAAGGCAAGCAGTTCGCCTTTGTTAAGAGCCAGTATTTTCGCCTCATCCTTGTGCCCCGGATAATCCCTGGTAAAAGCGTCGATCATCGACTGTGTCGCGCTATTTGGGTTATTCAGGATTTCCGCCGACAGGGTGCCGTCGGCGCGTATGGATGCGATCCATTTGTTTGCGCGTTCTGTCAAATCGTCTATATATGGGGAACTGCCCCATTCCAAGATAAAATTGTTCAATGCGGGTATTGTTTTGGTATTTACCGCTGCGTTATATGCAGTTGTCGCTTTTGATTTCTGCTCAATTCCGTACAACCGCTCGTATTCCGCTTTGGCTTCGGATGTATGTTTCGCGCCGGCGAATTTCATGTAGGTGTCATATCCCGTCATTGTTTTTTGCGCGAGAGTCTGCTTCCAATAGGCTTCGTCCACTTCAATGAGCTTATTTTCGCAGTCGAGAAAATTACCCAGCGCCTTAAACTTGTCATACGCCCCGGTAAAGTCGTTTCGCTTCAAAGTCGCAGCCGCGTCGTTATATTTGATATGCCGGGCCGTTTCGTCAGATCGCTCGCTGCTGTCACGATAATTTTGTTTTGTCAGTTCGATGAAAATATTTTCGGCGGCGGCGTAGTCCGCGTTTTTGAAATATTCGTCGGCAAGCTCATACTTGACCTCGAGAACTTTTACCGGCGAATCGCTGTAACTGCCCAGCTCCTCAAACGCGCTTATCGCTTTGCTGTAGTCTCCGCCTTTGAAATATGTGCCGGCTAACGCGTATTTGACCTCGAGGATTTTTACCGGCGAATTATTGTAATCCCCCAATTCCTCAAAGGCGCTTATCGCTTTGCTGTAGTCTCCGCCTTTGAAATATGTGCCGGCCAATACATACTTGACCTCGAGGATTTTTTCCGGCGAATTATTGTAGCTGCCCAGCTCTTCAAAGGCGTTTATCGCCTTGTTGTAGTCCGCGCTTTTGAAATATGTGTCGGCCAATGCGTACTTGGCTTCGAGGATTTTTTCCGGTGAATTATTGTAGCTGCCCAATTTTTCAAATGCGGCTATCGCTTTTTCAAATTTGCCTTCGGCGAGCATGGTTTCCGCTTCGGCATATGGTATGACATGCTTCGTCAGTTCCTGTATTTTATCTTTAGCATCGCGGAAATCTTCTATCGCCTGGAATCCTGCCAATGCGCCCCGGTAGTCGCCTTCGGCAAACATGGTTTCCGCTTCGCCGTATTTAGCGGAAGATATGGCGTAGGGTACGGTGACAAACGCCGCGGCGCCGAGTACTACTAATAGTGACGCCAATATAATCAATATTTTTTTCATAAAAATTCCTTTCGTTTAATCAACAGGGGCGGATCAACCGGCTAATCTGACAATTTCGCGGGCTTTTTTCAAATCATCTTCGCTTATCGCCCTTCCGCCGCCGGAATATACCAATGTGTTTAAGAGATCATAATCGCTTGGGTTGTCCGTGACGATCCAAACCGCCGCCTGTGTGACCGCATATGATGCGTTATTTTCCTCCAACAGCTTCATCACGCGCATCAGTTTCGAGTCGGTATCCAAGGCCGAAACGCCGAAGCCGTTATTTGAGCCCGGTATATCCTTCGCGATGTTCATGCAGGCCGTGGCGACGCTTATTGATTTGCTTTCGTTGGCCGCGATTGTCACCGTTATCGGTTTTCTGACCACCATGTTCTGGACGCTGCTGCTGTTCGAATTGAAGTATGTTCCGAGCGGTATAGTCGCCGTAATTTCGCGGTTTGTTTTGTTCGTGAGCTTGACGCTGGTAAAATCAATGCTGTTCCCCGTCACGCTGACCGCTATTACTCCCGCGTTTATGAGCGCGGATATATCGCCCTCTTTCAATGGTTCGGGTTTCGGCGGGTCCGGCTTTGGCGGTTCGTTCGGCTTCGGCGGTACGGGGTCTTCTCCGCCGCCCGGCCAACTCACCAGAACGCCATCGGGTGAAAATCCGAATTCTTTCGCGCCGTCGTTCCTGTCGAAAAACA
>WQXD01000143.1 GCA_009785015.1 Oscillospiraceae bacterium
AAGGCGGTATTGATGTGTTTGAAAATGTTTTTTCCGTGGATACGGTTCTCCGAGGTTTTTTTATCGGGGTTTTGCTGGCTGTTTTTACCGTGGCATATAATAAACTCGTCATCGGCAAGTTTGTGAAAGCTTTGATAAAAGCCGAAGCTGTGCATCCCGCTTTTGCCAGGAGTTTCGAGCAGCTCAATCTCAAGAAAAGTTTTTGGTTTTCTTATGCTCTCAGGGCAAAAGGCACTTTGCGCAAATTTGTCTTCGAATTGGACGGCGAAGATAAAAAGGGATATTATTATATTCCCGAGGACAAATTATACAGGGCGGGCAGGTTATACGGCGGAAAAGATGTGGATATTTTGTTGATTTTTTCTCTGATTCTCATCTTATTTATTTTTTTCGCGATAGTTTTGATGGTTATGCCGGTTATTTCGGATCAGGCTTCCGGCTTTCTCTCCGATCTTTTCGGTTCGGTCGAATAGTTTGAATTTTTGATAGGGTATTATAAAGATTTTTATGAAAAAAAAGTATCGCAGAACGGGTTCAGTTATTTTAGGAATATTTATCGCGGCTGTTTTATGTGTCGCCGCCGTTGTTTTTTTTATATACCAGAGCGGGTACCGTTATATAAAATCCGATATCGGCGTCAAGTTTTTCGGGGATACCGACAAAAACGACAATATAATCAGCGGCAGGATTTGGTTTGAAGGCGGCGCGGCGAGTATCAGTTTGCAAAAATATTATATAATCAAAGCAAAAGGCGATTACGCGGTTTCCCGTTTGCCCGATGAAAACACATTTTTATCGGCTGTAAATTCCGATGTTTTGGAAACTTTAAATTCATTTTTGTCGGAAAATGATCAAAATAATTATCCGCGCAATGATTTTATATTCAACCGCCTGGAGGATGGTATATCTCTAAAGATCGGGATTATCGATGAAATTATAAGCAGTTACAATCATGAAGGCGTCAAATTCGCGGCCGGCGAAATTTATTTGGGTTCCGGTATCGAATGGGTTTTGGACATACCCGAAGACGCCGTTTACAAAAATATTTCCGTTGTGCGTTCTGACGACCGTTCGAAGAAATACAAAGGGGACATTCTGGAATTTTTAAATGGGGAAAACGTGAGTTTTGCTTCGTTTTTGTTTACCGACGGAAGCGTTTTAAATTTATATCCCGCTCCCAATATATACAGGGTCAATTATGACAAAGGTCCCCGCAGCGGTGAATTGTATATAGGCGAAATCGACGCCGATTTTCAAAAAAACGGCAGGGGGATATACTATTATATTGCAAGCGGGGATATATATTACGGTGATTTTGAAAAAGACGAAAAAACCGGCCGTGCCGAAATATATTCCGCCAACGGCGATATTTATATCGGGTATATAAAAAACGGCAAAAAAAACGGGGAAGGATATTTTATTTGGGGCGACGACGGTTCTTCTTATTCCGGCACATTCGCGGATAATATGAAAAACGGATTCGGCGTATACAGTTTCGCCGACGGTTCAATCTACGAAGGCGAATATGTAAACGATATAAAACAGGGCAAAGGCAAATTTATCTGGGCAAACGGCGATGAGTACGAAGGCGATTACCAAGGGGATTTATATAAAGGGTTTGGCCGATACACCTGGGCAAACGGCGATTATTATGAAGGCGATTTCAATTATAACACCCTGCACGGGATCGGCACGTATTATTGGCTCAGCGGGCGCAGTTATTACGGTTATTGGGATTTGGGCAAAATGGTCGAGTTCGACGAATTTCCGGCGGATATCGAAGAGAGCGGAGGTTAGCGGGGGGATTTATGAAAATAACAAAGGAATTTATTTCGTCTGTCAGTTTAAACGATACGGTTTTCAAAAACGGAGCGGATTTGGCCAAGAAAAAAAATTTCAAAAATTTGGCTGTGGATAAAGATAAGACATATATAAGCGGCGAATGTTTTGGAAGCGGCAAAAATCCCTATATTTGCTCAGTTGATTTTATCCTTGAAGATTCCCCGGTTTTCCGGTGTTCGTGCCCGAGCAGGCAAATCCCCTGCAAACACGTCGTCGGTTTGCTTTGGGCATATATGGAAGGTCATTCTTTTTTTATTACAACCATACCGGAGGAAATTTTGGCCAAGCGCGAGAACAAGCAGGAACGGGTAAAAAAAGCCAAGGAAAAACTTGAATCCGCCGAAAAAGACGATTCCGCCAAAGAAAAATCTTCCGCTTGGATAAAATCCGCGGTAAAAAAAATAGAAGCGCAGCTTGCCGGTATCGAAGAGGCTAAAAAAATACTTTTTGATTTCGCCCAATCGGGGTTTGGTTCGGTAGATTCCAAAATTATCGCCAATTATGTCGGCATTGTCAAACAGTTGGACAGTTATTTCATACCGGGAATCCAAAGCGAAATCACCGATTTGTTCGCCATAGCGGGCAGCTGTATATCCGAAAAAGATAAATCCGATAATTTATGGCATATGGCCGCCGCCGAAAAATTATGCCGTATTTATACCCTGCTCGAAAAAAGCCGCGAATATTTGGAAAACAAAAAATCGGCCCCCGACAAACCCGATATAAAAAGCGAAATCGAGGAACTTATCGGGTATGCCTGGAAATTGGAGGAACTTTCGCAGTACGGTTTGTTTGAAACAGATGCGAAACTTTTGCAGCTCTGTTTTCATGTAAGGCAGGAGGACGACAAAAAACAATTTGTCGAAGAGGGTTATTATGTCAGCCTCAATTCCGGAAATATATACAAGACCCTAAATTACAGGCCTTATAAGGCGGTGAAATATATAAAAGAAGAAGATTCGGTTTTTGACGTTTTGAATATACCCAAATTATATATTTATCCCGGCTCTTCAATTAATCCGAGGGTGCGATGGGACGAATTTTCGTTTGAAGCGGTCACTTCGGATATATGCCGGTCTGTTTTGGCGTTTGCCAAACGCGATTATCAGGAAGTTATAAAATCCGTGAAAAATCAGCTTAAAAATTTATTTTTGCTCCCCCACCCCGCCGTGCTTTTGAATTTTGAAAAAATAATAAAAGCAGACGGCGGGGATTATGTGATATACAGCGGCGGCAATTCAATAAGGCTCAAAAAGAGCGGATATTTTATCCACAGTTTCGCTTTTCTGCTCGATTCACAATTGGATTCCGCTCCGAAAAAGCGCGCCGTACTGGCGGTTTTCGACAACGATATAAAATCCGGCGAATTGTTCGCGCAGCCGGTCGCTCTTGTCACCGATGAAAAAATCGCGAGGCTGGTTTATTAGTTTGTTACTATAAAGAAAGGTTTTGTTAAAATGGCGATACCTATATTATTTGAATTAAACGAAGAGCTTGTGCGTTTGTTTGCCGCGGGCAGCCGTTTGGCTTTTGGCGACCCGCGCTTAAAAAAATTCGTCGCTCCGCTTTTAAAATACGGGGAGAAAGCCCCTGTTTTTTTGAAACTCGCCGAACAATTGCAAAACCTCATTGAAACCGACGCCGCTTCCTCCGCGCAAAAATTGATAGAATCCGAATCGCTGTTACTATCCGTGCTTTCTACGCAGGGCGATACATTCCAAAAGTCCGGAGACATTCCCGAAACATCAAAGCATTCGGATTATATCGCTTCCACAGATATAGGTTACAGGGAATTGGCTCCGGTTATCGAGGCGTTGACCACTACCGGCGGCGGCAGAATGGAGATCATACAGAATGCTTTTTCCAAGGGTTTATTCCGCGACCCCAGGCTGTACAGGGTTTCAATCGGAGCGCTCGGCGATAAATATGGGGAAATTTCCGAATTTATGGCGAACAAAGTTTTGCCTTCTATGGGTTCCGGCGTATTTCCTTATTTAGCCGAAGGGTACGACGTCAAAGGAGGCGCGTCCGACGGCAGGAGGCTTGCAGTGATGCATTCGCTCAAAGGCGAATATATGCTGGATTTGGCCGAAGACGCGGCGGAAAACGGAAGCGCGGTTGTAAAGGCTGAAGCGGTTAAAATCATGGCGTTTTATCCGCGTTATGAAGATACGCTGTTTTCCATGCTGGGCGAAAACAAAGCGGTGCGCGACGAGGTGATGAAAGCGCTTGTGAAAATGGATTCGCGCAGGGGCGTCGACAAAATAATGGAGATATATAAGACAAGCAAAGCGGAAACCATGGTGGACGCGCTACTTTCCGGCGAGGGCGAATATATAAGCGAAAAATTGCTCGATTTGGCTTTTAATCATTATGAAGTTCTCAAAAATGCCGGGGCGACGGCCAAAGACGCCGAAAAGCTGAAATTTGATTTGGCCGCTTTGGAAAACAAAACAACCGACAAAGCGGTGGATTTTTTGAAAACGATGCTTTCCGAGCCGTATTTGGCAGAAGCCGAAAAGCTTTTTTCGAAAGAAAACAAAGCTTCGTATTATTACAAAACCCTCGAGGAAAACGCGCTTGAAATTTTATATCATTCAAAAAAAGCCGACGATTATATATGGGATATGTTCAATGATTCGCGGGGCGGCATAGTAAATAAAATATTTAAAAGAAAAAAGAACGAATTTCCCAAAACACTCTACCGTTACGCTTTTTATATCGGTTCAAAAAAACTTTCCCCCGATGATTTTTACAATATGTTTTTCAAATCGGGATTGTACAAGGAGATATCGAAGCTCGATTATCGCGTA
Organism: Oscillospiraceae bacterium; assembly: GCA_009785015.1. The sequence continues at coordinate 4,656 of WQXD01000143.1, forward strand.
TTTGCGAATGTTTTTTTGAAAAACGAAAATTCTCCGCCTTTTTCCGGCAAGATCGCTCGTTATTTCGCCGAGCAGATAGGCGACCATTCGCACATAAACCTGGCTCTTGAAATAGTATCCCAAAACGACTCGGGGACGCTCGATTTCATAGCCGATTATATAAAAACCATTTTGAAAAAAAGTACCTATTACTACAACAGTTTTGAAATAATGAAAAAATTCGGCGAATTTTATCACCATTCTTTCAAGGAATTGTTTGAGCTTTATTGCCAAAAATATAAGAATAATTCGTCGGATATCGAATATCTGCGGCAATTTTTGAAAAAATAACAGCAAAGGATTTTAATTTATGGAAAATAAAAACACACTCAGGCTTCCGTCCGAAAAGCTGTACGCGCATGAAATCGAGGCTCTCATAAAAGAAGACGAGAAAGAGCAGAAGCCTTTCGGCTGGCAGTTGTCTCCCAGGGCCGTTTTAAAATTCATCGTGGGGGGCGATAAAATCACTCCCAAGTATTTGGGCCATGACAGGCTTGTCGAAATTTCGATAGCCACGCTTTTGACCGACCGCGCATTGCTTTTGATCGGAGAGCCCGGCACTGCCAAGTCCTGGCTTTCGGAAAATCTGGCCGCGGCTATTTGCGGAAATTCCAACAGGGTGATTCAGGGCACCGCCGGCACTTCCGAGGAACATATACGCTATTCCTGGAATTACGCGCTGCTTTTGGCCAATGGCCCCAGCCGGGAAGCGCTTATCAAAAGCCCTGTATTACATTGCATGGAAGAGGGCACGATCGCGCGCTTTGAGGAAATATCACGCTGCAGTTCCGAAGTCCAGGATGCGCTCATTTCGATTTTATCCGAAAAATATATATCCATTCCCGAATTGTCAGCAGAAACCGAAGCAGTCAGGGGGTTTTCGATCATCGCCACTGCGAACACGCGCGACAGGGGCGTGAACGATATGTCGTCCGCCTTGAAGCGCAGGTTTAATATAGTGGTGCTCCCCACCCCCGCGGACCTTGAAACCGAAGTCGATATTGTGCGAAGAAGGGTAAAAGAGATATCTTCGGCTTACAAGATAAACGCGAAAATCCCCGGGGAGGATTCAGTCTATAAAATCGTCACCATATTCAGGGAACTTCGCCAGGGGTTCACCACGGATAAGAGCCAGAAGATAAAACCGCCGAGCGGCGTCATATCCACCGCTGAGGCTATTTCGCTGCTCACCAACGGGATGGCGCTCGCTGCGAGTTTCGGCGACGGCAACATAAAAGAAAACGATTTGGCTGCGGGGCTCCAGGGCGCTATAGTGAAAGATGAAGACAAAGACAAAACGGCATGGAAGGAATATCTCGAAAATGTGATGAAAAAGAGGGGATCGGATTGGAGGAAACTTTACAACGCTTGCCAGGAGCTCAACAATTGAATAATTTTGTTTTTAATATATTCGGTGTGCGGCATTTGTCCCCCGCTTCGGCTCATCACCTTTTGGCTTATTTGAACAAGATACGCCCGAAATGCGTTTTGATAGAAGGGCCTTGTGATTTTTCGGAACTGCTCCCCCAAATCGCGAAAAAACAGGTCAAACCTCCGATCGCTATGCTCGGATATACCGCCGATTCTCCGATTCATACGGTTTTGTGTCCGTTTTCTTCTTATTCTCCCGAATATCAGGCGATTGTCTGGGCTTTTGACAACAAAGCCGAAGTTCGTTTCGTCGATTTGCCCGCATCGGCTGTCATCTGTTCCGATATACGCCGGCATGAACATGAATCTTCCGATGAATACTTTACGGCGCAAAAGCAATTTTACGCCGACACGGTGACTTTGGCAGAAGAACCCGATTACGAAACATTTTGGGAACGGCATTTTGAGCACTGCCCGAATTCGGAAGCCTTCGTCGAAAAAATATCCGCGTTTTCGCATTCCATGCGCGAAAATCTCGAAGGCGTGCAATGGGAGACCCAAAAAAAAGACGCCGCCTATAACCATGTCCGCGAGGCTTTCATGAAGCTCCAAATACAAAAAACCCTCGGTAAATACAAGCCCGGCGAAATCGTAGTCGTCGCCGGCGCGTATCATGTAAAAGGGCTCTCGGATGACACGCCTCCGATGAGTGAAGAAGAATTTGGACTGCTTCCGTCGGTTGAAGTCAAGTGCACGCTCATGCCCTATTCCTATTACAGGCTCTCCAGCCGTTCCGGTTACGGAGCGGGCAACAAAGCCCCCGCCTATTTTCAGTTGATGTGGGAATGTTTAAGGCGCGGCGATATGGAGCATTTAGCCCCGTTATACCTCTCAAATATCGGATCGCTTATGAGGGAATCGGGAAATTACAATTCCACGGCAAACGTCATAGAAGCGGTCCGGCTCTCCGAAAGTTTGGCTTTTATGCACGGCGGGGCATATCCGACCCTCAAGGATTTGCGCGATTCGGCGGTTTGTCTGCTCGGAGGGGGAGAGCTTTCCGCTGTTTCGGAAGCTCTGGCGAGAATCGATGTGGGCGTTATGATCGGCGAATTGCCGGAGGGCGTAAGCCAGACTCCGGTTCAGGACGATATGAACCGGCAGTTGAAACGGTTGAAATTGGAAAAATACAAATCGGTGGTGGCGCAGGATATTTCGCTCGATTTGAGGGAAAACCGTTTGGTGCAGAATTCGGAGGCTGCCAATCTCGATTTGAACCGTTCGATATTTTTCAACCGGCTGCAGCTGCTCGGAATCGGTTTCGCTTCATTTCGGGGAGAAGGTTCTTCTTCGTGGGGCGAAAATTGGGTTCTTTGCTGGACTCCCGAAAACGAAATCGAAGTGGTGGAAGCCACTCTCAAAGGCGAAACCATCGAAACTTCCGCGGCGTTTGTTTTAAAAGAAAAATTTGAAGCGGCAGGCAATATATTGGAAATCGCGAAACTCTTGCGCGTGGCATATGTTTGCCGCCTTTTATCCGAAACTCAGAGCGGTTTGTCGCGCCTGCAGGCGCTTTGCGTCGAGAGCGAAAATTTCGCCGAGGCGGCAAATACCGCTTTTGAAATTTCAAATATCGTCAGATACCGCGATGTGCGCAATATAGACACGGCGCCGCTCATTCCGGTTTTGCGGCAGGTTTTTTTGAGGGCGGTTCTGGTGATGTTCGAAGGGGCGGCCTGCGACGATGAAGCTTCGAAGGCGTACATGGGCGCAATCGATTTTATGCACTCCGTTTCGCGCGAGCATTCAAATCATATCGACGACGCGCTCTGGCTCAAAGAGTTGCGCGCACTCGCCGATTCGGACAGCCGCAACGCCAAAATATCGGGCTATGCCGCCGCCGTTTTGATGGAGCGGGGACTTTTGTCCGACGAGGATTTGAAAATTTTTGTGTCCAAGCGTTTGTCATACGGCGTTCCCGGAGATCTTGCTGCTCTTTGGTTTGAGGGGCTCTCCGCGCGAAACCGTTATGTGCTGCTGTCCCGGGTTGGTATCTGGAAACAATTGGACGATTATTTGGATACTTTGGATGAAGCGGGTTTTTTGCGCGCCTTTGTTTTTTTGCGCAGGGCATTTTCTTCATTTGAGCCAAACGAAAAAAACAGCATCACCGATATACTGGCGGATTTGTGGAATATAGACGTCACCGAAATCGGCGGTTTTTTGCAGGGAGAGCTCTCCGAGAGCGAACAGGGCAGCTTCGACGAGCTCAACGAGTTCGAATTTTAAGCAGCGGAGGCATTGATGAATACAGACAAGCTGAAAAAGTGGCGCTTGATTTTGGGCGCGGAAGCAAATAAGCCGCTTGCCGCCATGAGTGAAAACCCGAATGATTTTTCGCTTGGCGAAGAAGAAAAAATCATGGATGAGGCGCTCGCTGCGATTTACGACGAAACCGGCGACGGCGACAGTTTCGGTCAGGGTGTATCGGGCAAAGGCGCAAAACAGGCCGGTCTCGGCAAATCGGCGCCCAATTTGGCCAAATGGCTCACGGATATAAGAAAATTTTTTCCCCAGGACGTCGTTTCGGTGATTCAGTCCGACGCCATAAACAAAAAAGGTTTGACACAGCTTTTGCTGGAACCCGAGACTTTGCAAACGGTAAAGCCCGACATTTCCATGGTGGCCACGCTCATGGCCCTGAACCGCCGGATACCCGAAAAGGCGAAGGATTCGGCGAGGGCATTGATCAAAGCCGTGGTAGACGAGATCATGAAAAAAATGGAGCAGGATCTCACGCGGGCGGTCATGGGCGCACTCAACAAAAAAAACCACTCTCCCCTGCCCTCCGTCACCGGAATGGACTGGAAGCGCACGATAAACAAAAACCTCGGACATTAC